>SLAD01000012.1 GCA_007126995.1 Kiritimatiellia bacterium
CAAACCGAACTCGCCAAATACCTCCAACGCCTACGCACCCGTGAACCCGTCGAAGACCACGAACCCACCCAAGGCCTGATCGTGCCGAAGGAGAAGATCGCCGAGAACGGGGAGTACAATCTTAGTGGGGAGCGATATCGATTGGGGGTGACGCGCGCTACAGCCTTCCCGTTGGTGAATCTCGGTGCAGTATGTACTGTGAATCCGCGCAAGAGCCAGGTTGATTCACCTCCACATATCAGAGTGTCGTTCGTTCCCATGGCAGACATTAACGAGCACCGCATGACCTTTCATCCCAGCCGCGAGAAGACACTTTCTGAGGTCTCCGCGAGCTACACTTACTTCCAAGATGATGATGTCCTGCTCGCAAAGGTCACACCTTGCTTTGAGAACGGGAAAGCGGGGATCGCCCGTGGCCTTCTTAACGGAATTGGATTTGGTTCCAGCGAGTTCTATGTGTTGCGGAGTAACGGAAAAGTTTTGCCTGAGTGGGTCTATTTCTGCGTAATGCACCCGCTCTTTCGTGATGCAGCGATTGCTCAAATGACTGGAACCGGTGGCTTGCAGCGAGTGCCACGCGATTACGTTGAGAATTGTCAAATCCCCCTCCCACCACTCGAAATCCAAAAAGAGATCGTGGCGGAGATCGAGGGCTACCAGAAAGTCATCGACGGCGCCCGCGCCGTCCTCGACAACTACCGCCCCCACATCCCCATCGATCCCGATTGGCCGCTGGTTCTTTTCAAGGACGCACCTTTCAAAATTATTGACGGAGATCGCGGGATTAACTATCCGAAGAAGGCCGACTTTTCGCCCTCGGGATATTGTCTCTTCCTAAATACCAAGAACGTCCGATCAGATGGATTTCAGTTTTCGGATATGGAGTTTATTTCGAAACAGAAGGATGAATCGCTACGAAAGGGCAGGCTTTGTCGTGGTGATGTTGTCCTTACGACTCGAGGAACAGTTGGGAATACTGGTTATTATGATGACTCGATTAACTTGGAACATATCCGCATAAACTCAGGAATGCTGATTTTTCGCCCGAATCCGCGGCAGCTCGACGGACGGTATCTCTACCGCTTCTTTCAATCCGATAACTTCCGACTGCAAAAGGAGTCGATCATTTCTGGCTCGGCGCAACCACAGCTACCCATTAGAAGTCTGAACGAGGCGACTATCCCCCTCCCCCCCCTCGCCATCCAACGCGTCATCGTCGCCGAGATCGAAGCCGAGCAAGCCTTGGTGGCGGCGAACCGCGAACTCATCACCCGCTTCGAGCGCAAGATCCAATCCACCCTCGCGCGTGTGTGGGGTGAACCCGCAGCCGACTCTAAACAGACCACCATCACATACGATGAACACGAAGACAGTCCGCAGCTTATGGTTGCGGAGGAGCCCAAAAAATATCACTGCGGAAAGACGCCACAGGGCCAGGCGCCATCGGAATGAGAACGATAATGGTAAGGCTATGATTCCGGATTGCAAACAGTTGCCAAAGTTGTAGATCTTCCAGTTAGACAGATGTTAGAGCCAGTTACAGCCATACGTTTTGATAAGCCGATGAAAGTTGGTCGCACCGGGCCGTGCCTTATGGGGTGTATTCGAGAAGATGGCACGGATGAAGAAGTGGTTGTCAAATTTCGTGCGGGTTGCGATATGAAGGAGCGGTCGTTGGTGGCGGAGGCATTGGCTGCCCTCCTTGCCGCCGACTTGGATCTGCCTATACCGGAACCATTCATCGTGCGAATCGATCCGGCGTTCGCAGCGATCATCCCCGATGCTGATGCGAGGGTGAAGGCGGAAGCCAGTATTGGCTGGAATTTCGGGTCCAAGCGTTTACCGTCCGGTTTCTCGACGATTCCGAAAGATCAACCTGTTCCATCTAGGCTGATAGACGAAGCGGCGGAAATCCTAGCCTTTGACACGTTTATTGCGAATTCGGATCGTACGGTCGATAATCCGAATTGTCAGTCCAACGGGAAGCAGCTTGCCATATTCGACCATGAATTGGCGACCCAGAATACCATCGAGTATATTAAACATCTGGTAATGAACATCGATTCAGCCATATCCAACCTAGTAGAGGCACTAAAATGAAAACTGGATACACGTATACCGTATTGCGTTACGTTCACGACATCTCGACGGGGGAATTCGTCAATGTTGGGGTGGCGCTTTACGCGCCGGATGCTTGCTATGCGAGCGCGATTTGCCGGCACACGCATGGCCGCTTGTCCAGTGTCTTCCCAGGAATGGACGGCGATGGATTCAAGCGCTTGATGCGATTTGTTCAATCACGCATGGAGGATATGGGTGATAGCGTCCGTGATGAGCTTCCGCTGGATGGCAAGCCGAAATCTGTTATGGATATTGCCCATTCCGTTCTCCCGCCTGATGATAGCTCGCTGCAGTGGTCCCCTCCGGGTAGTGGACTAACGGATGATCCATCGAACACTTTGGAGCAGCTTTATGAGCGGCTTGTCGGTCGTTACGACAAGCGGCCGGATAAAGATCGACGGACTGATGAAGATGTCTGGCGTAAATATAAGCGAAGTCTTGATAGTCGCCATGTCCTGAAGCATTTCCAGCCACAGACGATTTCGGGCAGTGTCGAGGAAGTTGAATTCCGGCATGCCTGGAAGAACGGCGTGTGGCATTGCTTGGAGCCTGTTTCCTTCGACCTGAGTGCACGCGAGAGCATTCGCGAAAAGGCACATCGCTGGGTGGGACAACTATGGAGCGTCAGAGAAGCCCAGGAGGAGTTCAAGGTCTACCTCTTGTTGGGCGAGCCCCAACATGCTGACCTTAAACCAGCATTCGACCATGCGGTGCGCCTGCTCGAGGAAATTCCCGTGCCCAACGAAATCATCCGTGAGAGTGAGGCGGTGTCATTCTCGGAACGTTTCGCTCGCGAGATCGAGGCTCATGTCAAACCATCCGTCTGAGTTGTTCGGAGCGCATCTGAGCCAGTGTGGGGCTGTGCTTGTTCTTCATTTCGGTTCTCCCACACCCCGCTGCCAACCCTTCCTCACCCGCCCGCGATGGCGCCGACAATGATCAGAGGTTCGGTGCCGTTGATGACTTTGTCCGGTAACGGTTGATCGGGCGGCTGATGTGAAAGGTCCTGTTCGCAGGCGAAGTAGCGCAAGAACGGGCGGCGCGCGCGGGTGACCGGGTCACGGATTGTTCCGCTCAACATGGGGTAGGTGGATTCCAGCACGTTGAGGACGGCATCAACGGTGACCGGTTCGGGCACGTCGAGCTGGAATTCCGCCTGATCCAGATACGCCAACTGGCGCAAACCGACCGGCAATTGCACGCGGATCATGGTAGCGTCTGGACCTCGACCGACAACACCCCGGGCAAATCGCGCACGATCGGACTCCAATGATCTCCGCCGTCCGGCGACATGTACACTTGGCCCCCGGTCGTGCCGAAATAGATGCCGCACTCGTCGAGTTGGTCCACGGCCAGCGCATCGCTGAATGATTTGCCCGAACCAGTCGCTCGTTTGCGAGGCATAGATTCGATCCGGGTTCAACGGGGAACCGGCGACATGGTAGATTTCCCATCCGCCGAAATGCGGCCCGCTAACCTTCCAATCCTTGCGCTGCCCGTCCGCCGTCAGGATGAATGCGCCCTTCTTCGTTCCGACCAATACTCGTGCACTGCTCAC
>SLAD01000429.1 GCA_007126995.1 Kiritimatiellia bacterium
AGCGCTGCCCCTTGGTCTCTCCTGAATCCGACCACGTTCTTTCGATTGCGCGGGTCAGGCAGGAATGCCTGACCTACTGGCGCCGGGGCATCTATTCGTACAAAATCAGAGATGCGCCCGCGCGCGATTCTGGCGCCGGAAAAGGATTTTGAATTCATGGGCCAGTCTGTTAACGTGGTCTTCACCAATGGCACGGTGCTGGAGGATGACGGCACGATACGCATCTATTACGGTGCCGCCGACCAATGTGTCGGTTTGGTCTTTGCCAAACTTGACGATTTGATTCGGACGTGTCTGGGAGATTCCGTAGTGTGAGGTTCTTATGAGTATCAAAGCATATCTGGGCATTGACGCGGGCACACAGGGGTTATCGGCGATGTTGACCGACGCCGACCTGAACATACTCGCCACCGGTGAAGGCGATTATGAGATGCAACCCGATCTGCCCCAAGGTTGCTATGAGCAGAATCCGCTCGACTGGACCCAGGCGCTGCAGACCGCGCTCGCCGAATTGCGCGCCACCATGGACGCAACGGGCAAAACATACGAAATCGAAGCGATTGGTATCTCGGCTCAAATGCATGGCGAGGTGCTTTTGGGCGAGGACGGCCAGCCGCTGGGTCATGCGCGACTTTGGTGCGACGCCCGTAACGCCGCCGAGTCCGATGAGCTGACCGCGCGTTTCGGCGTAAAAGTGGCCAAACGCGCCACCTGCTCGCGCTGGTTATGGACCACCCGCGAGCGTAAGGAGCTGGCAATTCAGACGCGTGCGCTGACAACGCCGGGCGGCTGGTTGGCCTTCTGCCTCACCGGGCAGCATGTGCTTGGTGTCGGTGACGCTTCGGGCATGTTTCCGGTTCATGGCGAACCGCCCCAATATGATCAGGACAAGCTACGCCAATTCGACGACATCGCCGGATCGAGCGTCCCACCGCTAGCCCAATTGCTGCCACGGATTGCGGTAGCGGGCGAAGCGTCAGCCCACGTGTCGGATGAGGCCGCAGCGAAATTCGGTTTGCCGGCCGGGATTCCGGTGGCTCCCGCTGAAGGCGATCAACCAGCTGCGCTGGCGGGTTCATTAATTGCTGACGCAGGCATGATCTCTGTTAGCCTCGGCACATCGATTTGCGCGAACGCCGTGGGGGATCATGCTTTTGAAGGGATTCATCCTGGTATCGACCATTTTTGCGCAGCAGACGGAAAACCGATCAACATGGTGTGGCTGCGGAATGGCACTACGTTTATGAACAGCCTGATCCGCATGTTTGCCCACGGCGCGGATAATGCGTTAGATAAAGGCTTCGACTTGGTTATGCCGCAACTCTTGCAGGCACCCGTCGATTGTGGTGGTCTGCTGGCTTTGCCGTTCATGGATGACGAGCCGGGGCTCAACGTCCACGCCGGCGGCACGGCGTCATTGCATGGCCTAAACGCGGACAACGCTACGCCCGGTAATGTGGCCAAGGCCGCCCTGCTGGCGGTCTTGTTCAACATGCGCCTGGGATTGGACGAACTTGCGCGCCAGCGTTTCCCGCAACGGCTACTCGTCTTATCGGGCGGCTTGAGTCGGCATGTGAAATTACGTCAAGTGATTGCTGATGCCCTCAATTTGCCCGTGCGCATTTTGCCCAGCGCCCGTGAAGGCTGCGCGTGGGGAGCAGCGATCCTGGCCAAGTACGGCCACATCTGCCAGCGCCAATCCGAGCCGCCGACCTGGTCGGAATTCATTACGGCACAGGTGCAAGACGACGTGGAAGAGTATCAGCCCAAGACAGTCGCACGTGAGTACACGCAGGTTTATGCTCGCTATAAACGCCTGCTTGGCTTGGAGCCCGGACTCAGTCAAGTGTTGACAGACAGTAACTGAATCCATCCATGCGAGGTGGATGTGACCGGGAGGACTCAGCCAGCATGTCGGAAACCATTGCCGTCGGCATCATAGGCGCGGGCGCAAACACGCGACTGCATCACATCCCGAAGTTGCGGGCACAGGCGGACGTGAAGATTCATGGCGTTGTCAACCGCTCGCGCGCGTCATCCGAACAAGCCGCTCAGGAACTCGACATCCCCGTTGTCTATGACCACTGGCAGGAAGCGGTCGACGATCCCGCCACGCAAGCGATGGTGATCGGCACCTGGCCCTACTTGCATGCTCCGGCGACTATCGCGGCCTTGGAGGCCGGCAAACACGTTTTGACCGAGGCCCGGATGGCGTGCACCGCCGCCGAGGCCCACGCGATGTGGGCGGCCGCCCGTAATCATCCGGAACTGACTGCGCAAATCGTGCCCTCGCCGATGAGTCTGGGAGTCGACCGAACGGTGCGCCGCCTGCTGGCCGAGAGCTGGCTGGGTGATCTGTGGTTTATCGAACACACCGAGGCCGCGCCATTTCCCGCCGAATCAGGGAAATCCGTCTCGTTGCCGTTTACGCTGGATTAATCCGGTTCTTCTATCCTTCTCGTTGAGATAATTCTCCTTTGCGGTTATTGGCCCGTATTGATTCCGGATGCTCGGTGGTGCGACATTTGCGCGGCCTATTCGCGTTTTGCGGAAGCGAGCCCGCATCTTCTTGCAAAACACAAAACAATTGGTATATTGCAAGAAATGAAATCGAGAGCAGTAGCACGCCGTTTGAAGGAGAGTCTTAAGCGCTATCCGGCTGTGGCATTGGTCGGGCCGCGCCAGTGCGGAAAGACCACCTTGGCGCAATCATTAGGCGGGCACTATTTCGATTTGGAAGACGAAGCGGATATCCTCAAGCTCGATCTTTCGTGGGACCAATTGATGGGACGGGGAGAGTTGGTTGTGTTGGATGAAGCGCAGTCGCACCCGCCGGTTTTCAAGCGTATGAGGTCCGCCATTGACCGTCGACGACGCGATATGGGTCGCTTTTTGGTACTGGGTTCGGTCTCCCCGGCATTGATGCGCGAGGTGTCGGAATCTCTCGTCGGACGCTTGGCGGTCATCGAGTTGACGCCTTTCTTTCTGGATGAAGTGGGCATGTCGGCACTCGATGATTTGTGGCTCCACGGTGGCTTCCCGGACGGAGGTATTCTGGGATCCGGTGCCATGCCAGAGTGGCAGAAAAACTACCTGTCCCTGCTGGCCCAGCGCGACCTTCCCACCTGGGGCCTTCCCGCGAAACCACAGATGACCGAACGACTCTTCAGAATGCTGGCGGTAGCCCACGGGACGCCATGGAATGCCAGTGTGATTGGACAAAGCTTGGGACTGAACTACCAAACGGTGAACAGCTATATGGATTATCTGGAAGGTGCTTTCCTCCTGCGGCGACTGCACCCCTATCATGCCAATACCAGGAAGCGCCTAGTGAAGAGTCCAAAGATCTACTGGCAAGATAGCGGCCTCTTGCATGCCCTGTCCGGGGTTTCGACGATGGACGCGTTGTTGTCACAACCCTGGGTTGGCGCCAGCTGGGAGGGCTTTGTGATCCAGCAGGCGCTTTGTCGGCTGAATGCCTCGGGCATAGACTGCTCGCCCCATTACGTGCGGACATCCGACCAGTACGAAATCGACCTGTTGCTGGACTTCGGGACGGAACGCTGGGCATGCGAAATCAAGCTGACGGCGGATCCCAAATCGGATGAACTGGCACGGCTGAACAAGGTTGCGGATCTGGTCGGCGCCGAACGGCGCATACTGATATCC
>SLAD01000069.1 GCA_007126995.1 Kiritimatiellia bacterium
TCATGTCGGTATCGACATAGAGGAGGAAGTCGATTTGCTACCGGACCGCGAAGCATTGAGTTTGGCCGGCCTGGACAAGTGGCAGGTGCAGGACCAAATCCTGCGCGAGCTAATTGAACTGGGTCCCGAGCCTGCGCATCTGGATCGGCTGAAGAACCGGCTGCACCGCGCCGGCCTGTTGCCGCCCGGTCCGGCGACTGAGGAGGAATGGGATACCTTGGCCGACACGGCCTGCGATATTCTACAGCGAGCGGTCAACGCCAGCGCCGATCCGGACAGTCGCGTCGTGCATGTCCACGAGATGGAGTGGTCACCGACGTCGCATCTCGTGCGCGTTTCGATCAGTGAATTCAAGGAGCGCCGCTCACTCCGCGCCTACATCGAGCAATGCCTGCTCGCCTGTCAGCAGAATGCGTCGGTCCAAACCACGCTGGTCGATAGCCGCAAAGGACCGTACCGCATTCCGGCGATCGCACCGGACGCGGCGCAACAGCGGGTACGACAATGGTGCGCGCTAGCCCTGATCGGGCATACCGTCCCCCTGCCCTTTTTCCCGTCCGCCAGCGCCGTTTGGCAAAAGGAGCAACGACTCGACTCCTGTCGGCAGAGCTTCTATGAAGGCACTCCTGCATGGGGCAATCCGCCCGAAATCGCCAAGCCCGCCGTGCGCATGGCGTTCCGGCAACGCGAGCCGTTGACCGATCCTTGGCCGGACGGCATCGACGCCGATCTGCTGGCCGCCGCCCATTTGCCCGACGGCGATTCGCCCTTCTGCGTGATCGCGGACGTGCTGTACGGGTTCATTGATGACCTCGAGCGCGTCAGTGCAAAGAAGCAAAAGGGGGACGCGTCATGAGCCCTGTGCGTCATCCCGCCTTGCAGGCAAACTTACAAGGCATGCTGGCGCTGGACGCCAGCGCCGGCACAGGCAAGACTTATTCGATCGCCCTGCTGTTTGTGCGCAAAGTACTCGAAGGCGTCCCGATCGAGCGCATCCTGGTCAGCACGTTCACCAACGATGCAGCCGCAGAACTACGCGAACGCTTGCGCATACAACTCAGCGCCGCACGCGCGATCCTGACGGGCGCCGACTGCGCTGATCCGAATCTCTTGGCCTTGGTGAACGACGTGACGGCTGCGCATGATGCCGCCACTCGACGACTGCGCCTGGAGCAAGCGTTGTCCGATTTTGATCTAGCCCCGATCTGCACCATTCACAGTTTCTGTCAGCAACTTTTGCGAAAGTACTCACTCGAACTGGGCGTCGATCCCGAGGCGGAAGTGGCGAACGAGGATCCGCTGGTGGCGCGACTGGTGGAGGACTTCATCGCGCAACAGACGCAGTGCGAACAGGAGGCCATTGCGGCGGACGAGGCGAGATCGTATCGGGATCTGGCGCGACAGTTCCGCCAGCTCGGCTTAACCACGCCCGACTCTGTCGAAGCACGGCATGAACATCGCTTGACCGCGTTCGCGGAGCGGTACGAAGCATTACGCGAGACGCTGAAGGACGTGTGGGCCAAGGAACGCGAGACGATCCTGGACGATCTATTGGCCGTCGCCGGAGACGAGCTCACGAAGACCAAGATTGCCAACAGCATCAAGGCATTCGATGCCTACTGCGGACGGGACGAAACTACTGCTCGCGGCTCGGCGAGACGCCTCGCCCTACCTAAAGAGGTACAAGTCACGTCCCAGACTGGTAGGGCGAATCCCGCTGAGCGGGATGAGCCGAGCGCTGGCAACGAACTAGATTGGGACACGCTGCGGCGCGAAATGAACAAAGACGGCTTTAAGCGGCTTTCGATGGAAGAGCTGACCGAGTCGGTACAAGCAGGTTCCGCCAGTCCCTTCTTTGAGCAGTATCGTAGCCCCGCGCTGATCGATCAGTTGCGAGAACTGGTGGAGTCACGCAGTACGATCTTATCCAGTCCGAACTTCGACCAGTTATTGACCTATCTCGGCGAGCGGCTTCAATCGTCGACGCTCACCTTTGCAGATTTGATTCAAGCGGTCTTTCGTCAACTGGACGACGAAGACTTTGTCGAGGCGGTGCGGCAGGACTACGATGTGATTCTGGTGGATGAATCGCAGGACACCGATGCGCAGCAAATTGTGATCTTCCGTAAACTTTTTGCCGATCCGGACTTCTTGGCGCAAGCGCCGCATTGTCTGGTATGGGTCGGTGATCCGAAACAGAGCATTTATCGGTTTCGCGGCGCGGATTTGGACACGTATTTACGTGCCAAGGAAGGTGCGCTCGAACTTACGCTCGACACCAATTTTCGTTCCGATCCCCCGCTGATCGCGGCAGTAAACGCGCTATTCGCAGGGCCGCACGAGGACACGTCGCCTTTCGGCGAAGCCATTCCTTTCACGCCGGTTCAAGCCAGCAAGGCAACCCGCATACGCACGATCAGCGATGGTGAGGCGGTCGCGCCGCCGGCGTTGACGCTGCATACCTGGTCCGTTGCGGAGGAGCCGCCCGCCAAATCGACGATACACCCGCGTGTCTTGGCGGATTGCGTGCAGCAAATTCAAGCGATGCTGGCGCCCGAACACGAAATCGAACGCGATGGCACATGGCGACGTGTGCGACCGGGCGATATCGCCATCCTCGCCCGCAATCATACGGAGCTGGAATCGCTACGCCATTTGCTACTGAAAGCAGGCATCCCCGCGGCCTATCAAACCGATGCCTCGGTGTATCTGTCCGACGAGGCGCGCGACTTGAGCCTGTTGCTGGATGCCTGCGTGACGCCGCGTGCCAGCGCAGTGCGGGCGGCGTTGACGACACCCTTGTTTGGGTTTGCGGTCGACGAGGTGGCACGCACACAGGATGCTGCGGACTTGATCCCGTATACGCAACGGTTCGGTGCCTGTGCCCAGCGGATTGAGCGGGAAGGCATCATGGCGGTGCTGTTTTCACTTCTGCGTGACCCGCCGGTCAGCAGCAAGGACGAATGTGCGTTGGCCCGTCTGGCCGGATTGCCGGATGGCGAACGGATCATCACCAACCTGATTCAGTTGGGCGAGTTACTGCAACAGGTTTGGTTGGAGGAACATGCCCGCAGCGCCGCGGCGCTGAAGGATTACCTGGATCACGCTATCGCGCAGGCGCGTGATCAACAGCGGGGCACGGAAGAGGAAGCCGCGTTGCGATTGGAAACGGATCGCGCGGCCGTAACGCTATCGACCGTGCATGCCGCGAAGGGCTTGCAGTATCCGATCGTGCTTTTACCGACGATGTGGCTGGAGCGCGCCGACCAGAAGAAGAAAAAACGGTACATCATTCAGCATCAACCCGACGGCACCATGCAGTTCTTTCTGCCGGGCGATCCCGGCTGGGACGACGCGCTGGAGCATGAGAATCGCAGCCTACGGGCCGAGTATATGCGTCTATTGTACGTGGCCCTGACGCGGGCGGAACATCAGTTGCATGTTTGGTGGGGACGCGCCCTTCCGAGCACGACCTACTATGTCAATTCGACCACCTGCGCATTTGCGCGTTTGCTTTTCGCGCGGCCCGTTAGCGCGAAGGATTGCAGTGACGCGGATTGCCGCGAGGCCTTCGAGGCGGCTATGCAACGTAATGCCGCCGCAACCTATGCCGTGCGCGATATTGAGGAGCCCATCGCGACAGATAACGCTCCGGCTGCGTCGCAA
>SLAD01000351.1 GCA_007126995.1 Kiritimatiellia bacterium
GCATCGCCTTCGCATACCGCCGCTAGGTGGGCGGCGGCATCGTCATCCAACTCGACCGCCCGCTCCTGCAATTCCGGGTCTTGCCGCAAGGCCCGTTGGAGTAGCGCCGTCACGGCTTCCTCAGGCAAGGGTTCCAACTGAAATATCTGTGACCGCGACGTGAGCGGACTATTGATGAAGAAGAAAGGATTATGGGTCGTTGCACCGATCAGTGTAATGGTGCCCTGCTCCACATACGGTAGCAGCACGTCCTGCTGCGATTTGCTGAACCGGTGGATTTCGTCGATGAAGAGAATCGTTTCCTTATCGCCATGCCGCTTGTGATGCTCGGCGTTCTTCATCAGGCCACGCAGCTCAGCGACATTGGATAACACGCCGCTGGCGCGCTCGAAGCGCCGCTGCGTGACGCGGGCAATTACTTCCGCCAGCGTGGTCTTGCCGCAGCCGGGCGGGCCGTAGAGGATGATGCTGCCGAGACGGTCCGCCTCGATGGCGCGGCGCAAGAGCTTGCCGGCGCCCAGAATATGGGTCTGGCCGACCACCTCATCCAGGGTCTGCGGTCGCATGCGCGCAGCCAGCGGCTGGCGCGTTGCCACGCCTGCCTCTTCTCGATCGGTTTGCTCAAACAGCTCCATCTTCGTCCCCGTCGTACCCCACAAAAAACCCCGCCTTTGCCGTTAGAGCTTTGTCTCCGTTCCCTTTAATAAGGGTGGGTGCTGCGTCCAAATAGGTTTCTGCTATCCCGTTTCAGGGACATGCAGGCACCTGTCAAACGCTCTGCTCCCTAACGTCAACTAATGGGTCGGAGCCGCTTGAGCCCAATCACGAACAAGGCAGGGTAAATTGTGGTTTCACACCGGAAACCGGAACCCCATATGGTAAAGAACAAGGCCGACTACGCTTGATACCGGCCACTTCGATGCGCGTCCACCCCGGATAAACCGCGCCGGCGCGCTGCATACTCAACGTGATCGCGATCAGTACGAACGCGAGAACGAACACGAACAGTTTCAAGCGAGGAAGCAATCAAAACCTTGGCTACCGGCGCCACCACAAGCAGTGCCAGCAAGACAAGGGTCAGTGTTTCAATCCAATTTACATTGGGGTTCATCATTTTACCTAATTCATCTATCAAACGACTATCCGATCAAAATCAGCTCTCTCGAATCGTCACATCAAGCTCGCGCCGAATCGCGTCCTTGACCTGATCATGATACGCATTCGCATCCTCATCCGTCAAGGTCCGCTCCGCGGAGCGATACGTGACGCTGTATGCCATGCTCTTCTTTCCGGCACCAATCGCGTCACCCTCGAAGATATCAAAGATTTCCACTTTTTCAAGCGCCGATCCGGCATTCGCCCGAATCACCGCCACCACGTCCGCATGCGAGATGCCGGCATCAACCACCAAGGCCATATCCCGCGATATGGCGGGATAAACCGGCACCGCCTGCGCCGGGGTAATCGCCCCATACCGTCCGATCAAGGCCGCAGTCTTTAGTTCCGCGAAGCCGACTGGGTCCGACCAGCGCCATTCCCGCCGAATGTCCGCCCGCAGCAGCCCCATCACACCCATCACCTCGCCGGCCAGCACCACCTCAACACATTGGCCACGCTGCGCATAGGGATGATCAGCCGCCCGCATCTCAATGCCCTCCAGCCCCTGTGCCGCCAGCAGACCTTCCAGCACGCCTTTCGTCCACGCGAACATTTCGGCCGGCTCAATCGCTGCGCGCCGCGTATAAGGACCGCGCCCGACCGGCCCCATCAGTCCGATCGATACCCGATCCTCCTCGGCGTAGTCCCCCGCCCCATCACGCCAAAACACGCGACCGGCCTCGAAGAACAAGGCTTCCTGCAATTGCCGTGAATGATTGCGACCGAGCGTCTCGATCAATTGCGGCACCAACGAGGGGCGCAACACCGATTGATCGGCGCTAATCGGGTGCGGCAACACAATCCGGCGCTCGCGATCGCTCTCATCAAACAAGTCCAGCAGCGCCGGCGCCGTTAAGCTATAATTCATGATCTCGCGCAGGCCCAACCCGGCCAGATTATCCCTCAATGCGATCATCGCCCGGACCTGCTCATCCGATGCGCCCGGGATCAAGCGGGCCTGCGGCGCGGGCGTCGGCACCTGGTCCAAGCCATGAATCCGCGCTACCTCTTCCACCACATCGACATCCCGCTCGATGTCCCCGCGGAACGTCGGCGCCTGCACCACAAAACGATCCGCGCCATCCTCGCGGATCGGCATTTCCAAGGCGGACAAAATCGCGCCGATCCGCTCATTCGTGACATCCATGCCGGTCAATGAGCGTACGAAGTCCCAGCGACACGCCACTTCGCGTCCTGTCACCGGATTCGGATACGCATCGATCACGCCCTTCGCCACGGTTGCCCCGGCATGTTCCGCCATCAACGCGGCGGCGCGGCGACTGGCCCACTCCACCGTTTGCGCGTCCACGCCACGCTCGAAGCGATACGAGGAATCCGTCGAGAGCGCCAACTGACGCGAGGTCGCGCGCGTGCGCAGCGGGTCGAAACAGGCGGATTCGAGCAACACGGTCGAGGTGGTATCACGTATCTCGCTGCCGGCGCCTCCCATCACGCCCGCCACCGCGACACTGCGCTCGGCGTCCGCGATCACCAGCATCTCCGACGTCAATTCGCGCTCGACTTCATCCAAGGTCTGCATCTTTTCGCGCGCGCGCGCCCGCCGTACCACAACCCGTCCTTCCGCCAACAGCCCGTGATCGAAGGCGTGCAAGGGATGCCCGCACTCGAGCATGACGTAGTTGGTGATATCGACGACGTTATTAATGGGACGAATCCCTGCCAGCGTCAGCCGCTGCTGCATCCAAGCCGGACTCGGCGCGATCTGGATATTCGTCAGCATGCGCGCGGTGTAACGGGGACACGCGTCCGTGTCCTCCACGTCAACCTGCGTCAACGTCTCCACTGCGGCGCCGGATTCCGGCAAGTCCATCTCCGGCCACTTCAAGGTGGTTCCGTACAGCGCCGCCAGCTCGCGCGCAATGCCGATGATGCTCAAGCAATCCGGCCGATTCGGCGTGATCTCCAGATCCAATACCGTCTCCGGTGGACCCAACACTTCCGCCAGCGGCGTGCCGGGCGCCCACTGCGCGTCTAACACCATCAGGCCACTGTGATCATCCGAGAGGCCCAGCTCATCGGCCGCCAGTAACATGCCGAACGATTCCACCTGCCGGATTTTGGCCTTCTTCATTTTCGTACCGTCGGGCAACGCCGAACCCAGCGGCGCAAACGGCACCTTCAACCCCACGGCCACGTTCGGTGCGCCACAGACCACTTGCACCTCGTCACCACCGGCCGTAACACGGCAGACCGTCAAGCGATCCGCGTTCGGATGCGGATCAACGGCCAACACCTCGCCGACCACCAAGCCGTCGAAGTGGCCACCAATCGTCTCGATGCCTTCCACTTCAACGCCGGAAAACGTCAACTTATCCGCCAATCCCTGCACGGAATCGTCAAAATCTACATAGGCTTTCAGCCAACTAATCGGTACTTTCATCGCTCTTCCAAAATTTCTAACTCATCGCACTTCGGTTCTACCACCCGCTTCGCTGGAGGACACGAAGGGCACGGAGA
>SLAD01000089.1 GCA_007126995.1 Kiritimatiellia bacterium
ACGGCCCTCTACGTGAAACGGTTGGAGAAGTTGGAGGAAATAGCGAATTCGTTCCGCGGGGTGGTGAAAGCCTTCGCGATTCAGGCCGGACGTGAAATCCGGGTGATCGTTGAGCCGAGCAAGATCGATGACAATGAGGCCATGCAGATGGCACGCAACATCAGTAAACAGGTCGAGCAGGAGTTGCAGTATCCCGGTCAGATCAAAGTGACCGTGGTGCGCGAAACCCGCTGTATCGAATATGCGCGCTGAGCAGGCGGGAGGTGCGGGAATGAGTTTGGAGAGCGAAGCGACGGTGTTCTATGACGAGGCGTGCCGCCTTTGCCAAGGTAGTGTGGCATTCATTCGCAAACGCGACAAACACCAACGGTTCGGCTTTGAGCCGCTGCAGACGGCGCGTGGACAACAGGTGGCGGCTCAAGTTGGACTCGATCCAGAGCAGCCGGGCAGTCTGGTGCTGGAGCTGGAAGGACAATACTATGTCCGTAGCGATGGCGCATTACGGATTGCGCGGCTGCTGCGGCAGCCGTGGCCAGTCTTGGTGATTTTCCGGATCGTGCCGCGCGTATTGCGGGACGCCGTGTACGATTGGATCGCGCGCAATCGTTATCGTTGGTTCGGTCGGCACACGGCTGCGTAGCGGATGAAGTGCCGGAACATAGGCGCGGCAAGCTGGATGAGCCGTTGAAAGTGAAGGGAACACGAAGGGAGCGAGCGAGGAGATTGCGGTGTGCCCAACACCAGGCTCGACAGAACATTCCGGTGCATTGTCATCCCGAGCGAAGTCGAGGGATCTCATGCAGCACCGACAGCCCATGGCCATGCGAGCGCACTGCGGCACATGAGACACCCTTTCTCGCCACCCTTACTCGGAAGTTTGCGGGCGCGGTTCGATTAAGTGAATCGGTTAAGGGTAACCGTTTCCTGCCGAAGGCAGGTCCGCCTTCGGCGGAAAGGGTAGCGGTTAAGAGTAAAGACCCGATCCGGGGCCCAAGTCACTGTGGGCTGCCGAACAGCATCTCGTTCGGTCTCCCTCGGCTGCGGGACTCGCCCTCCTGGCGTGGGCCGCGACCGCAAGGCGATACGTTCGAGCACAGAACCTCCGCCTAATCAGAACGGCGCCGCCGTGCCAATGCGGGTATTCAGCGTGGCGTCGGCCAGTGTCCGGCCGTCGCGCAGCACAGGCGTGCGACGCGGCTTCCAAAGGCGTCGTCGTGCCACTGCGCGAATCCGGTAGCCACGCGTGAAAAAGATCAACCAATCCAGTTTCGCGGCAATGAGGCAGAAGGGGTAGGCAAACGTTTGGATGCGGGCAATCCGCTGATTGAGTTCATCGGCGTCGTCGGCTTCCTCCTCCTCGACGCCATCGGACCGGCCACCCGCCACAAACGCCCCAACCGCCAAGCGTAGCAAGGTTTCTGCGCCCTCGACGAAAAAGCGCGAATAGCTGCGGGTCTCCTGAATATCGAAGCCGTCTTTCAGAATATCGAAGAGGGCGCGCTCAGTATAGCCGTCGCGGACGCGCCGCGCTGGGCGATCTTCGACGCCAAACAGCTTCCGCAGTGGACGCCAGACGGTCCAGCGCTTGCGATGCTCCGTGTCCACGAACAACAGGCCGGCGGATTTCAGTACCCGATGCGCTTCCGCCACGATGCCGTAGTCGTCCTCGACCCACTCCAAATGATCGATAATGATGACCCGATCGAAAACCCCGTCGCGATATGCGAGCTTGGCCGCCGACTCTTGGCTGAAGGTCCAATCACCGCCCGTCGTCAAGAGTCGCGCCCGCAAGGCAGTGGGCAGGGTGCCGATGCATAGGATCTTGCGCCCCTCCATCGGACCAATCGCCTGGACAATCAAGCGTAGGCGCAAGCGCAGCAAATACGAGCGGTTAAAGAGTACGTGGGCGCTATGTTCGTTTACTGATTCCATGTTTGCGTTTCAGTCTGCTTGAAAAAAGAGTTTTCCTGATCCATCGGAGCGGTTATACCTATCCGTTGTGCGTGTTACAATAACGAAGCGTAACGGATCGGTCGTGCCGCCTGTAAGTATAGCCTGATCGCGACTCCGAACCTCCCTCCTATTGGCCGAGCGGGAGACTCGTGCGATTATGATCGGGTGCTGACGCACAGAGTGGGGGAGGCGATCGCCTCGAGGCTGGAAAGATAGAGAAGTTGGAGAGTATTATGCCCGGGAAAAGAGAGATTAAAGCGACCTTGCCGGATGGCCAGGTATTGGCGCGCCCCTATCAGACGACGGTCGGTGAAGTGCTGGATCAGGCGAGCAGCGATGAGTCGGGATTACCCGTTTTGGGTGCCTTGGTGAATAACGACGTGGTTTCTCTCACGTATCCGCTCGAGGTGGATTGCGAGGTGGTCCCGCTCACATTAGCCAATCCGCATGGCTGGCGTATCTATCGCCGCTCACTCGCTTTTATACTGGCCAAGGCGGTCAATGAGCTATTCCCCGAGGCCCTCTTTTCGATCGAACACTCGCTAGGGTCGGGGCTGTACTGTAATTTTGAGATGAACGGTCAAAAGGGAATCACTGCCGAACAACTGGCGGCCATCGAGCAGCGTCTCGACGAGTTGGTTGAGGCCGATATCCCGATTGAGCGCCACAAGATCGCCTTTGCCGAGGCGGTGGCCCGGTTTGAGCAGGAAAAGCAATGGGACAAGTACAACCTGCTCCGTTTCCGGAACCCGTCCAAGATTGTCGTCTACTCCTGCGGCAGTTTCACTGATTTGGCGCATGGTCCGCTGGCCCCGTCAACCGGGGCACTGAAGCCGTTCAAGTTGATCGATTATCAGCCCGGCTTCGTGATTCAGTTGCCCGAACGTGATATGCCGCCTCGGCTCGCACCCTTTGAGCGTCAGCCGCACTTGTTCCGGATCTTCAAGGAGCATAAGGAATGGGGCCGCATCCTGAATGTGCAAACGGTCGGCCAGATCAACGAAATCGTGGCCCGCAATGAGGTCGATGATTTCATCAAGATTACCGAGGCCTACCACGAGAAGAAGATTGCCCAAATTGCCGATAAGGTTTCGGCGAAACGCGAGGAACTGAACTGGATCTGCATTGCGGGGCCGTCGTCCTCCGGCAAAACGACGTTTTCCAAACGACTCGCCGTACAACTACGCGTGAACGGTTTGCGCCCAGTCACGATTTCGGTTGACGACTACTTTGTGGATCGGGTCAAGACCCCGAAAGACGAGCAGGGACAGTACGACTTCGAACATATTGAGACCATTGATCTTGCGCTGCTGAACGAGCATCTTCAGCGGTTGGATCAAGGCGAAACCGTAGAAATGCCGCGTTTCAATTTTGAATCCGGTACGCGAGAGTATAAAGGGCACAAGCTTGCTATTGAGCCAGGCCAACTGGTGATCATCGAAGGAATTCATGCCCTCAATCCGCGACTGACTGAAACCATCCCGCCTGAGCACAAATTCCAGATCTATATCAGTGCCCTGACGCAGCTCAATTTGGATCGCAATAACCGTATTTCAACTACCGACAATCGGCTCGTGCGCCGCATGGTGCGTGACCATCAATTCCGCGGCAATTCCGCGTTGCGCACGCTGCAAATGTGTCCGAGCGTGCGGCGGGGCGAAAAGAAATGGATTTTCCCCTAC
>SLAD01000174.1 GCA_007126995.1 Kiritimatiellia bacterium
AGCCGAATTGATGCGCCGCATTAAGGAAGAATGAGTCGAGCGCCCCCGCCGCACCGGCGGGCGGAAACAAAACCCTCTCCCCGCCCTGACAGAAATCGAACGCATGCACCTGCCCGGACGATGGCATCCATTCGGCGAAACGGCCAATCTGTGCAGGATTAGGGGCAGCACGGCTCATTGTGCTTTCACATCCGTCAAGGGATAGGATTGCCCCAGCAGCGAACTGACGGTCTGATGGTACGCTTGTCGGGCGGCGCTGGTTTGCTCCAGCAGCGCCGTGTAAGCCGACGCAACGCCGTTCAGGTCCAAGCCCGCCGTAGCGCCGTAATGCGTCTTTGCATCGACCGCCGCTTGCGGATCCATCGATTCCAGCTCATCCAAATGTTCTTTGACGTGATGGTAGGCGTCTCTGAAGGTCATCCCCTCGCCCACCAAGTGCAATGCCCGGTCGGTCGCAAAGACGTCCGGCGAGAAGCCTTTGAGCAGGGCCTGCTCGTTCACCGTCAAGCCTTCCACCATCAGCGCCATGATACGAACCGACGTCCGCGTCGTGAACAGGCCGTCCATAAAATACTCTTTGGCGTCTTGCAGGTCCCGGTTGTAGCCCGACGGGGCCCCCTTCACGATATCGAAGATCGCGACCGACGCCGTCATCACCTTGGTCGCCCGTGACCGGACCAATTCCAGCACGTCCGGATTCCGTTTCTGTGGCATGATACTGCTCCCGGTGCAATACTCGGCCGGCAAGGTGAAATAGCCGAATTCGGGCATCGTAAAGAGCATCAGGTCCTGCGCCAGCCGCGACAACGTCAACATCACCTGACTGAGCGCGGACAGGATGATGGATTCCAGTTTGCCCCGGGCGTTGTTGGCGTGCAGCACGGAATGGATCGGCTTTTCGAAGCCGAGCAATTCGGCCACCCGATGCCGGTCGATCGGCAACGGAACACCGTAGCTCGCGGCGGCGCCGAGCGGCGACTGATCATTCAACTGGTACGCCGTCTGCACCAACGCCACATCCTCTAGGAGTGCATCTGCGTATGAACAGGCCCACAGGCCCACGCTGGAGGGCATACCCGGTTGCATGTGGGTCCGTCCCACCATCGGCACCTTCTCATGCTTGGCGGCAAACGTATGCAATGCCTGACCAAGCGCGGCGATGTCCTTAATGGTGTCCAATAGTTCGGTTTTGGCGAATAACCGCAAATCCACCGCCACCTGATCGTTCCGGCTCCGGGCTGTGTGCACCTTCTTGCCCAGGTCGCCCAGTTTTTCGGTTAGGGCCCGTTCCACCGCAAGATGCACGTCTTGGTCGGCCAGCGTGATTTGGAACTCGCCTTTTCGCGCGGCCACCATGATGTCGCCCAGCGCCGTGATGATCGATTTCACGTCCTCCGCACTGAATAACGGCGGTTCAATCGACATCTCGGAGAGCATGGTCACGTGGGCGGCGGAGCCGATGCAATCGACCTCGATGAGTGCCTGGTCCAAGACAACGTCGCGTCCGGCCGTATAAGCCAGCACCTCGTCTTGGATCGCGCCAACAGTGGTTTGGTGTTCCCGTTTCATAGGGCCAAGCATGGCACGGGGAACGTCTCTCGGTCAAGGAGCCGGGCGAGCGCTGATATGGTGTAGGGCGTCCGCTTGAGGATCGCCGGTGAGGCGGAGAGGACGTTGTTGAGATCGAACAAGGCCAGCCGCAAGCGGCGGCCCTACAAGACCGCCTGCAGACTCGCGTTAGGGCAGCCGCAAGCGGCAGCCCTACGCGCTCATCCGGGCCTTCAGCTTGAGATCCATGTCGTGCTCGTAGAGGGCGTCGAGCAGCTCGTCCAGATCGCCTTCGATGATGCGATCTAGATTGTAAAGGGTGAGATTAATGCGGTGATCGGTCATGCGATTCTGCGGGAAATTGTAGGTGCGAATGCGTTGGCTGCGATCGCCTGACCCGATTTGCGTCCGCCGCTCATCTGCCTCCTTGGCGGCTTCTTCGCTGCGCTTAAGGTCCAACAAGCGTGCTCGCAGCACGCGCATGGCCTTGTCCTTGTTGCGGTGCTGCGATTTCTCGTCCTGGCAGGTCACCACCAACTCTGTCGGGATATGGGTGATGCGGACAGCGGAATCCGTGGTGTTCACGCTTTGGCCGCCGGGCCCGGACGAGCGATAGATGTCCACGCGGATTTCTTCCGGCTTGATTTCAATGTCATCCACCTCATCCGCTTCGGGCAAGACGGCGACGGTAGCCGCCGAAGTATGAATGCGACCGCCCGCTTCCGTCACCGGGATGCGTTGCACCCGATGTCCGCCACTTTCATAGCGCAGCGTGCGGTAGACATTCTCGCCCTCTACCGAAAAGATGATTTCCTTGTAGCCGCCACGCGTGGAAGGGCTGGCATCCAGCACGCTGACCTTCCAGCCCTGATTTTCGGCATAGCGCGTGTACATGCGGTGCAGGTCCCCGGCAAAAAGTGCGGCTTCCTCGCCGCCGGTGCCTGCGCGGATTTCCATGATGGTGTTACGGCTATCGTCCGGGCTCGGCGGTAACAAGGCCGCTTTCCATTCGCGCTCAACCTTGGGTTCCTGCTCGCGCAACATGGCGAGTTCGGATTTGGCCATTTCCGCAATTTCGGGATCGGTGTCACCGTCCGCCAGCAAGGTCTCGTTGTCGCTGATCTCCGCCAGCAGACGGGTGTAGGCATCGGCCTTCTCCAGGATGCGTTTTACGTGCGTGTGATCATCAATGATGGCGCGGTAGCGTTTCTGGTCCTCGACAACGGCAGGATTCGACAAATCCGATTCCAGCGAGGCCAATCGCTGACGCATTTGCTCAACATATGCCGTATCAATCATGGGAGGCAAAGGGGCTTGGAACGGCCCGTATTAAAGCGAAGGGCCGGAACCGCCATTGGCATGCTCCGGCCCCACTCGCTGAAAGGAATCTACTTCTTGCCAGCGGTCTGCGCGCCATAACGCTTACGGAAGCGCTCGACCCGACCTTCGGTATCGATGTACTTCGCTTGCCCCGTAAAGAAGGGATGGCAGGCGGCACAGGTGTTCACATGCGTCTCTTTCACCGTGGAACGCGTCTTGACGACGTGCCCGCAGGCGCAGGAGATGGTGGCCTCAACATATTTTGGATGTATATCGCTCTTCATAACTACCTCAAATGCTTCATTTCGAAGGGCGAGAGATTAACACGGTTCCGCACATTTGCAAGCGTTTTGCCGACAAATATCGCTTTGCCTGAGAGTCATGCAGTTTTCCTCCTTGATTTATGGTAATGCCTTCATTTGACGCCACCGACAAAAGTCAGGATTACGGTCTCGCGGAGCTCGACCCTCCAATGGGGACACGTAAAAGATCTCGATATTCAGAGATGGAGGGAGCTCTGCAACGCCGGGCAAAGGAAACAAAACGTTCAGGACTAGAAGCCGCAAGCCCCGGTTTCTGCGGGCTCGCAGAGCTCGCCTCCAAGTGATTCAATTCAAGCGCAATCATCTCATTGATGACGCGTTGGGCGCATCTCTGATTTTGTACGCATGGATGCCCCGGCGCCAGTAGGTCAGGCATTCCTGCCTGACCCGCGCAATCAAAAGAACGTGGTCGGATTCAGGAGAGACCAAGGGGCAGCGCTG
>SLAD01000337.1 GCA_007126995.1 Kiritimatiellia bacterium
ATGCCCGATGTCTCCGTACCGGCGGTTCCCGGACGCATCTTTCGCTGTATTTTGTTCATTGAAATGCTCTTGTCCTGCTCCTTCGGCTACGACAATCAAGGCGTGGTCGCGGCGATCCATCCGCTGTTCAAGCTCCGCGAGGAATCCGTTTGCCCCGTCCAGAACGAGCGGGATCTCGGGGATCAAGGTGTAGTTCACCTTCTGGCTGGAGACCGTTGCGCCACAGGCAATAAACCCGGCATCGCGTCCCATCAGCTTAACCAGACCAATCCCGCGATCTACCCCTTTGGCTTCCACGTGCGCCACTTCCAGGACATCGCGCGCCGCGTCAATCGCAGTTAAATAGCCGAACGTCCGATCACAATAGTAGACATCATTATCGATCGTTTTGGGGATGCCGATGATCGCGATATTCAGGCCACGCTCCTGCACTCGCTCCGCCATTTCCGTGGCGGCACGCTGGGTGCCGTCCCCACCAATCGTGTACAACTGATTGATGCCCTGCTCCTGCATGTAATCCAGCATCACATCGTTATCCTGGCGTCCACGCGATGAGCCGAGAATCGTGCCCCCTTCGGTGTGGATGTCGTCGACCAGATCCGGCGTCAACTTGATCGGCTCCAGGCGGGACGCTGGGTTCAGACCGGCATAGCCCTTGGGAATACCCCATATTTCCGATACGCCATAATGGTAGTACAGTTCCACAACGAGGGACCGGATAACGGTGTTTAGGCCGGGCGCCAGTCCACCACAGGTTACAATCGCCGCCCGGCAGGTCGCGGGCTCGAAGAACAGCTTTTCGCGCGGACCCGCCTTTGGAAACAGTGCTTCCTCCTCTGACGGTTCCCCGTCACGGAGCTCGACCACGTGCCGAACCCACGCCTCGTCGCTCACGCACTGCCGCCGGTTCTTGATAGGGGTTTGGTGGGTCGCAGGCCCCAATGTCTGGATCTGAACTTTTTCCATGCTGCCTTGCCTAACACATTTGATGGACTAAATCAATATGCCCGTAAGGCGGTTTTTTCGCTGTTGATGCGTCGGTTGGCGATATAGATTTACGAGATGAGACTTAATTGCACCGCATCTTTTTCGCGCGCTTTTATTGTTGCGTTGGGCGTTGTGCTGGCCGGCACGGCTCATGCCGCCAGTCCGCACCGGGAGCCGGTAGGCTTCTCCTTCACCCAGGATGTCGGGATCGGACGTAGCGTGTATGTGGTGGGCAATCATCCCGATATCGGTTCATGGAATCCCGTCAACGCTGTGCGGCTGCGCTGGACGCCGGGCAATGTGTGGACGGGCAGCGTGGCGATTCGGGCGGGGACGGAATTGGAATACAAATACATCGCCCGCACCAACAGCATTGGCGCGCATTGCGACGGCGGCAATGTCTCATGGCAAGACGGGCCGAACCTGACCTTAACCGTCCCCGCGCAGCCTCCGGCACCTTACGAGGGCAAGACGATCTATTATCATTCCTCGTGGACCAACGCCTCGATCCTGTATCGCTTGGGCACCAATACCAATTTTGTGAATGTGGCGATGGAACAAGTCGGGCCGGGCCGGTCTCCGCAAGAGTATCTCTACCGCTTATCGGGAATCGGTACCGCGGGCGAACCGATTGAGTTTGTGCCGAACGGCTACTTGGACGGTCAGCAGTTCTGGGATAACGCGCCGTACCCGGGCTATGGCAACAGCAATTACTTCACGCCACTCGACCATTTCTTCCTTCAGGATGGCCACATCTTCAATTACCAGCCGCCAGCCAGCCTCAGTGCGCCGCAGATCATCACGAATCAGGTCAATTCGACTATCGCGAATATTCTGGGACGCCGTGTCCGTGTGCTCTTGCCGCGTGGCTATATGGAAAACAACTGGAAACGCTATCCCGTGGTATATCTGCATGACGGCCAGAATGTCTATGCGCCGGGCGGAGCATTTGGAAGTTGGGATGCGGATATCAGTACGATTCGCGAGATCAGTCAGGGGCGTATGCGTGAAGTGATTCTGGTGGCGATCGACAACACGAATGATCGATTGGCGGAATACTGTCCGCCCGGCGATTCGGGCGCCGGCAGCGCTGGCAAGGCAGACCTCTACTATCAGTACCTGATCCAGGATGTGCGGCCCTATGTGGATAGCACGTTCCGGACATTGACCGACCCGGCCAACACAGGGCTGATGGGGTCGTCCATGGGCGGGCTGGTTTCGGCATATGTGGGGTTGGGGGCGGGTGACGAGTTCGGCTTGATCGGTGCGATGTCGTCTTCCTTTTGGGCCGCGACAAACTTTGTCACTCGGCTGGGCACCATCGACACGGCAGGTGTCCGCATTTATATGGATGCAGGAACAGGGGAGGGGAATTCCGTTTGGCGTATTTGGGATGTGTACAATCACTTGCTGGCCGACGGATACACCCAAAATGCCGATCTCTGGACTGTGGTCGAGTGCGGCACCATCCATAATGAAGCCGCGTGGCGTGGCCGCTATCCTGCGGCCGCACGCTACTTGTTCAACCTTTTGGATGAGGCAAATCTGTTGGTGTATGAGGATCAGCAACTGCAAATGCAGTTGGTGAAGGAAGCGGCCGCGTCGGACTGGACCGCGCGCTTCACCTCGTTGCACGGTTGGCAGTATGATTTGGAGGAGGCCACGTCATTGACCCTGCCCGACTGGGCCGAAGCGGGTACGAACGTGATCGAGCGGATGCCATGGCAAAAGCGGGAGTTACCGCTTTCCGTCGGTGAGAGCCCGAGCGTTCGCTACTACCGCATCCGAGCCTCATCGCCCAGCGTCGAGCCTTAGCGGCCTGTCGCGAAACGCGATCCAGGATTCGAGATTCGGGCTAACCACGTATGACACGGATGGTTGCTGGTGCGCCGGGGAGCGCCGAGCACCATGCTAATCTTCACAAAGCCTCTTGTAGGACCGCCGTACGGGCGTGTTGATTGGGCGGTTTATCCAATGCACAGACCGTATAAAGTGGCACCCAGCTATTTGCCTCGGATGAATCGGCGGACGGTCAGCATGCTTGCAGGCATACACGGCCTCCCATGCCGTCCGGTCGACATCCTTTAGGATTTCGTATACTCAACGAATATTGACAAAAGCTAGCCTGAAAACTAGCGTTATCCTGTGCGCAATAGTTGAACTTAACGCACAGGTGATTCGCTGCGCACTCACGTTGGCTCTGCGCGTAATTGCCGGAATAGACAGAACCGAATGAGAATAAAACACTATATCGGCATTTTTTTATCGGCGGTCACCGTCGGCGCCATGGCGAAGGGGCCTGCGATTTCAAGGCAGGAAGCGACGCTGCTTGAGCAGGCGACCAGCATTGCCGCGACAAATCAGGTTGCAGCACTGGAGTTGATTGAGGCGACGCGTGAGCGTGGTCGTTCGTCGGCTCCGGTCCACTATTCGGCGGCCAACCTAATGGCGGCGCTGGAGCGTTACGAAGAGGCGGAAAGGGCATATCGCATGGCTCTGGAAAAGGCGCCGGACTTTGATGAAGCCGAGATGGGATTGGCACGCGTGTTGGCGTTGCGGGATGAATGGGCCGAGGCTGAGCAACTGTTGCGCGCACGCGTGGCGAAAGAGGACGCCACGGTGGAGCACTTGTTACTGTATGG
>SLAD01000361.1 GCA_007126995.1 Kiritimatiellia bacterium
CCAGTCCCGTGAGCGGGTGCGGGAAATACTGAATGGCGAGTCCGACCGCTTGCTGGTGGTGGTCGGGCCCTGTTCCATCCATGATGATCGCGCCGCACTGGAGTATGCGGAGCGGGTGCGTGGCGAACGCGAACGGCTCGGCGCCGATCTTGAGATCATGATGCGGGTCTATTTCGAGAAGCCACGCACGTCGATTGGCTGGAAGGGCTTGATTAACGACCCCTACTTGAATGGCAGTTTCCGCATCAATGAGGGGTTGCGGATCGCGCGTGATCTGCTGGTTCGCATTAATCGGTTGGATGTGCCGGCCGGCTGTGAGTTTCTGGATGTCATTTCGCCGCAATATATCGGCGATTTGGTGTCTTGGGGCGCCATCGGGGCGCGCACGACGGAGTCACAGGTCCATCGCGAGCTGGCATCCGGTTTGTCCGCTGCTGTTGGCTTCAAGAACGGGACGGACGGGAACGTCCGTATCGCGGTGTCCGCGCTGCTCGCGGCCCGACAGCGTCACCATTTTCTCTCGGTACACAAATCCGGGCAAGTGGCCGTGGTCACCACCAAGGGCAATCCGGATTGCCATATTATTCTGCGGGGCGGCGCCGCACCCAACTATGACGCAACCAGTGTGCAGGCGGCCTGTACGGAGCTGCAATCGGTCGGCTTGGCGGAGCGCGTGATGATTGATCTATCGCACGGCAACAGTCCCGGCGGTTTCAAGGGCCAGCTTGAGGCGGGCGCGAATGTGGCGGAGCAGGTTTCCGCTGGCGAGCGACGCATCATTGGCGTATCGGCAGAATCCAATCTGGTCGAAGGGCGCCAAGACTTAAGCGCTGCGCAGCCGCTCGTGCATGGGCAGAGCATCACCGATGCCTGCCTCGGCTGGGAGGACACCGTCGAGCTACTGAACCAGTTGGCTGCTGCGGTGGCGACCCGACGGAAGGGATAGGACGACACTTCCCCGCCGCGCTTAACCGGATACCCCTGCCCCACCCTGCTTGCAGCGAGGCTGAGCCCGGATTTCCCGCCAGCCTTCTACTACGAGATGAGCGTTCACTTATTCCGGGCAGCGATCAAATATGGCTCCAACATCGCACGCAACTCCGGGAAATGAACCAACGCGGCCTGCAGGCGTTGCTCCGCGATTGGAATATACTGGGCCATGTGCGCGCAGCCCGGCAGGCGACTTAACCGACCGTACGCGCCCAAGGCTTGGCACAACCGCTGCACGCGGGCTGCTTGATAACTCTCGATGCTGAAGGTGCGCGGCTGCGCGGACCGCGCATAGCGTTTTAGGCAATGATCGATGACCGATTGTGGAATTTCGACATACGGATCGCACAGCAGCGAGGCGAGATCGTACGCGGCGGGGCCGCGCCGTAGTCCTTGAAAATCAATGAAGACAGGGCGTCCGTTAATCCAATGGATGTTGCTGGACTGCAGATCACGATGCAGCCAGACCGGTTTCACGGCCTTCAACGGATCGGTCACGTTCTGCAACCGCGCACGAATCTTGCGCAGCGTTGCGGTTGTAACCTCGTGATGCGCTTGTAGGTAGCATTTCAGGAAAAGGTCATGCTCGTACGCGTACACGGCCGGACCGAACGCGGGCATGCTGGGGATGCGCATGCGATTCAGCTTCCGCGTCACGGGTCCGTGCAACTGCAGTGCTTCGTCCACGATACGCTCATACGTGGGCTGCCAGTCTAGCGTGCCGGCGTCCGCGTGCTGTTGGATGGAGTCATCGCCAACGTCCTCGATCAGCAGCCACCGCGCGGGCGGGGACCCGGCGAGGATGCGGGGCACCGGCCAACCGGCTTTCGACAAAGCACGGGCGAGGGGCGCAAACAATCGATTCTCCTCGCGCTCCGAGGAATAGCGCATCAGCATCACTGAGCCGGATGGCGTTATGAGCCGGATATAGCTGCGGGCCGACCCGCGGGCGGGAAGCAGGTTCGCGATCACGCGCGCGGGCGGCGCGAGCTGTTTCGTCACGGCCGCCCGCTCGTCGCCCGCCAACACAATCTCCGCGGGCACCGCGATGCCTTGCACGCGACCGGCCACTTCGGTGTGTTGCCCGATCACGGCATCGTGCACACGCGCGCCGCGTTGCACGTGAGCCTCAGACCAAACCACACATCGACTAAGCTTCGCCTGCGGATGCACCGCCGCATCCGGGGCGACGCAGACATCCGCCTGATCCGTGTCCGGCGCTAGCCATTGCGCCGTTTCAGCATGTGTTTCAACATAGCGATCAGGGGTGCCGACGTCGGACCAATAACTTTTGGGCACCGTCACGCCCGCAATCGTGCGCCCATCGGTTTGCGCCCGTTGATAGGCGGCGATGATCGAGGCGAAGGTGGGTTGATCCGGTAAGTAGCGCAAAACTTCGTGCGTGAGCAAATGGAAACCGCAAAAGGTGTAGGTGTCCGCCTCACCAGGATCGCGAACGGCGAAATCGGTAATCGTTCCTTGTTCCATCCGTACGGTGCGGGGACCGCGCGCGGCGGTCAGCCAGCAGGCGGCCAACGGGCCGGATTCATCGCTGAGCGCGCGCAGGAAGGGGGCGGGCCGTAGGCCGTGCGCGACCACATCGGCGTTGAGCAGCCAAAAAGGTTGCTCGTCGAAAAACCAGCCCGCCTGAATCAGTGCGCCGCCAGTGCCCAACAGGGTGGGTTCAAATGAAATACTGAGGCGCAGCGCATCTTGTTTGGCCAGCCGCATCGCCTCGTGAACGACTTGCTCCGCGTGATGATGCGCATTGACCAGGATGTGCTCAACGCCCCACCGGCTGAGCAGCCGGATATTGCGGGCCAGCAAGGATTGATTCCATAGCGGCATCAGCGCCTTGGGAATCTGCTCCGTTAGCGGCCGCATCCGGGTGCCGTACCCGGCCGCCAGAATCAAGGCGCGCCGGGGACGTGCTCGCGGTGTCGTGCGCTTTGGGGGGCGGGTCATCAGGTTATCAGGATGCCCGTTTGATCCCTATTTCGGGAGCGCGGCTTGCTCCTGCATCGCGCGGCGCCGACGATAGAGGGCTTGCTGGACGATCATCAACACGTTCTGTGTCGACCAGTACAAGGCCAGTCCGGATGCGAAGTTGTAGAGCAGGACCAGCATCATGATGGGCATCACGCGCATCATCGTCTTCTGAACCTGCACTTGTTGTTCGCTGCCGGTACTTGCCATCGGGGTCAGCTTCTGCTGGAAGTACATCGTCACGGCCATGAAGATCGGCAGGATGTTCAGAGGCAGTGGCAGGACATCGCCCAACAAGCCTTCCGGCTCGCTGAGATCGTCGATCCAGAGGAAGCTGGCGTAACGCAACTCCACTGCGGTGCGCAAGAGATAGAACAAACTGATGAATACCGGGATTTGAACGATCATCGGCAGGCAGCCGCCCAAGGGATTGATCTTATGCTCCTTGTAGAGCTCCATCATCGCCTGCTGCCGTTTTTGCGCATCGTCTTTGTACTTCTCGTTCAGCTCCTTCATCAAGGGCGCGACTTCCTGCATGCGGCGCATGCTTTCCGTACCCTTATGTGTCAGAGGCCAGAACAGGACACGTATGATGACCGTCAGCAGCATGATGGCAACGCCATAATTTCCAAATACGCCGTAGAG
>SLAD01000214.1 GCA_007126995.1 Kiritimatiellia bacterium
ACTTCCAGGACGTCGTCCGCGGTGACCACACCCAATAGTACGCCATTCGAATCCGTCACCGGCAGCGCGGAATAATCGTGCTGCTTCATGGTGTTCACGGCCTCTTCCTGCGGCGCATGGGCCTCCAAATGAACAAAGTGACCGTCCATGATATCAGCGACCGTCTGATCGTCGTCGGCCGCAATGAAGCGGCGCAGCGGAATATCATCGATCAGCTTCCCGTTCTCATCCGTGATGTAGATCATGTTGAGCGTTTCGCTGTCCGCAGCCTGTCGCTTAATGGCTGTCATCGCCTCCGGCAGGGAAAGGTCTGCCCGTACGGCTGCAAAATCCGGGGACATCAGTCGGCCGACGCTGTGCTCTGGGTAGCCCAAAAGCGTCAGCGCCTCCTTCCGGTCACTGGGTGACAAGAAATTCAGTAATTGCTGGGTGACAGGCGCCGGTAACTCCTCCAACAACGCGGTTCGATCGTCTGGGCTCATGTTGGCGAGCACATCGCGGGTTTCCTGATCGGTTAGCTCGGCCAGCAACTGTTCCTGCAACTCGTCAGCCAGAAAACTGAAGGCATCGGCGGCCTGCTCGCGTCCCAGACAACGGAAAAGCAGCATGCGATCCGTCTTCGAAAAATCCGTCAGGATTTCGCTTACCGCATCCGGGGGGAACGTCGCCATTTTTCACGCAACTGGCTCCAATTGCGAGCGACAATGAGCTCTTGGATTTCACTGAGTTCAGCTTCTGCAATCATGTTCTTGCCCTCCTGGCTTGCTTTTCTAACTTGCCATTATCGATATCTGGCGTTTCTGTAATGCGCCAGCTTAAACCCTGCACTGTCCTTTCCAGCGCTGCATATAAATCTTCCAACACCTCATCTCGAGGTTAACTCTATGACTGACCATTCATGCATGGGATAAACGATAGGCAAACCCATTGCGCATGCAAAATAAAGATTCTTAAGATTTCTTAAGGTTGGGATTTCCGGTATTTACGGCCAATCCACTTGACACCAGAAAGCGTTATAACTATAGTAATAACATGACTATGAAAACAAAAGTCCGTAGAATTGGAAACTCCTACGGCATTGTGCTGCCCAAGGAAGCGCTGCACGTATTGAAGGTGAAAGAAGGTGACGAACTCTATCTCACCGATGCACCGGGATGTTCATTACGCGTCACGCCGAATGATGAACATCACGCGCGGATGATGGAACTCGCCGATAAAGCCATGCGCAAATATCGCAATGCGCTTCAAGAGCTGGCCAAATGAAAGAACCGGTTTGGATCACAACCGAAATCATAACGGCCATTCAGGAAGACGTGCTCGCGCGTTTCGGAGGACTGGCTGGGCTTCGTGATGCTGGGCTACTTGAGTCTGCCTTGCATCCCCCACAACAATCATTTCATTACGGTGCTCCGAGCCTGTTCGAGCTAGCGGCCGCGTACGCTGCTGGCGTTATCCACAATCATCCCTTTCTGGATGGCAACAAGCGGGCAGGTTTCATGGCCGCCTACGTGTTCCTTGGTGCCAACGGATGGGAAATTGAGACCTCGGAAGAGGACGTCGTACTAAACACCCTCGGCCTTGCCGCCGGGGAGATCGATGAAGCGGCCTATGCGCAGTGGCTCGCCCGAGTGAGCGAATCCACAGATTCGTGACCGCCTCACGGCGGCCCTACGAGTAACCCCTTTCTCCAGAACGCTTGTAGGGTCGCCGTCAGGCGATCAGTCGAACCAGCAACCGAGAAAGAACCGCCTGACGGCGGCCCTGCGAGCAGTTCTTGGGCCGAATTCCGAGGACGAACGACTCGTCGAGACATCCCTGCCCGTTGCCGCAGAACAACGGCATCACACCTTTGTCACGCAACCAAGCTACAGTCGCGTGCCGGGAGGAATGACGGTGTTCTTGGGTATCACAATCACGCCATTACGCACCGCGTAAAGATCGGTGATCGTTTCATCCGCTTTCCCTTCCGGGGTAATGTAGGCGCCATCGCCAATACGCGCGTTCTTGTCGATGATGGCATTGCGGATGTAGCAGTCACGACCGATACCGAGTGCCGGGACGTCAGGTTGCGGATCCTCTTGATCGTAAAAGTCGGCCCCCATAATGATGGATCGCTCAATGACACTGCCACTGCCAACCGTGGACCGAATACCGACGATCGAGCTCAAAATGCGGTGTCCGGAGATAATCGATCCCTCAGAGAGCAAACAGCGGGTTAAGTCGCAGCAATTGATCTTCGACGGTGGCAAATAGCGCATGCGCGTGTAGATCGGGGCCCTCGCATCGTAGAAGCTAAAGGTCGGCAAGGGATCAGTGAGCGCCAAATTCGCCTCCCAGAAACTCCCGATCGTTCCGATATCCTTCCAGTAGCCATCAAAAATGTAACTGCACACCTTGTGTTGGTTGATGGCCCGCGGAATGATGTCGCGACCAAAGTCGCGCTCGTCATTGTCCATCAGCAACCGCTTCAAGACTTCCGCATTAAAACAATAGATGCCCATGCTGGCCAAATAACACTCATCCTCCAGCGGGGCGCGCAAGGGATCGAGCTTGGGGCCTGTGCCGGGCTTCTCGACGAAATTGACGATCTGCATCGCGTCATCCACCTGTAGGATCCCGAGCGCTCCGGCCTCCTCGCGCTCGACCGGCTTGGTGGCGATCGTCACTTCCGCATTACGCTCCATGTGCTGGGCAATGACCTCATTGAAATCCATCCGATACAATTGGTCGCCGGACAGGATCACGATCAGATCGGGATGCTCGTCCATTAGATAGCGGAACGTCTGGCGGACGGCATCGGCGGTGCCATTGTACCACGCGTCCGAGTTGGGCGTTTGCTGGGCCGCCAGAATACGGACAAAACCGCGCTGTCCGAATGGATCAAAGTGATAGGATTGCGAAACGTGCTGATGCAATGAGACGCTGTTGAACTGTGTGAGCAGGTAGATCTTGCGGATGCCGCCGTTGAGACAGTTACTGATCGGGACGTCCACCAAGCGATACTTGCCGGCAATCGGTACCGCGGGCTTTGCACGGTCACGTGTTAACGGGTTTAAACGAGAACCTTCACCACCACCAAGAATAACCGCAACAATGTTCATAGTATCCCTTTCTTGGTGAGCAATTTATCACTCGTGATTGCCTCACACAAGGGAGGATTGAATATCACCGGAATTTGATGCGGGCCGCGATAGGCCTGGGGTATTAGGAAGCGCCGATGGCGGCATCCAAGTCCGCAATCAGGTCATCGACATCCTCGAGGCCGACCGAAAGGCGCAAGAGGCCGTCCGTGATCCCGCGCGCTTGGCGCTCGGACGGCGGCATGGCGGCATGTGACATTTTGGCGGGATACGAGAGGATACTTTCCACTCCGCCCAAACTCACCGCTACCAGCGGCAGTTTCACCTGCTTGAGGACGCGCATCGCCGTGGGACCATCCGCCAACTCAAAAGAAACCACCGCGCCCGGGCCATCGGCCTGGGCCTCATGAATATCGCGACCGGGATGATCCGGCAGTCCGGGGAAATATACTTTGTTGACAGCGGCGTGCCCCTGCAAATGTTCGGCCATCCGAATAGCCGCCGCTTG
>SLAD01000176.1 GCA_007126995.1 Kiritimatiellia bacterium
CGCTTACTCATGATGCCTCCCCGCTGGCGGTTTCATTCGCCGAACAACTTAATAGTGCCTCTTTGATTTTTACATAGCCCGTGCAGCGACAGAGGTTGCCGTCGAGATGCTGCCGGAAATCAGCCTCGTCCGCGTCGGGTTTTTCCTCCAAGAGCGCCTTCGCCGTCATCACGATGCCGGGCGTGCAGAAGCCGCACTGAACGGCGCCGGCATCCGCCATCGCAACCTGTAACGGATGTGGCTGATCAAAGTCGCCGATGCCTTCGATGGTTTCGATCGTACGGCCAGCGGCCTGAAAGGCGAACAGGATGCAGGCATTGATCGCGCGGCCATCCATGATCACCGCGCACGAGCCGCACATGCCCGTGTCGCAACCACGCTTGGTGCCGGTTAAGCCAACCCGACGCAGCAGATCGATCAGTGTTTCGTCCGGTTCAATGTCGAACTGGCGCAGCGCGCCATTTAAGGTGAATTCAATTGTCTTCATGCCTGTTCTCCCGTCTCATTCGTTAGTTGCGCGGTGGCTTCGTCGCAGGCGATCTGCAGGGCATCCACCATCCGCACGACCGTCAAATGTTGCGCGTAGTCATCGGAAATACCGTGCAAGCCTTTCCAACGCACACCCTCTAAGCCGCCCTGCACCGCCGTCTCGATCGCGGCTGCAGTGGGTTTTGCTCCTTTGAGCGCCGCCTCAACCGCTGCCATCCGGATCGGCATAGGTACCGCTGCACCAATCGCAATGCGGGCATCCGCCAGTGTACCTTCCTCAATGGACACCCACGCTGCGACGGTGCAACGGCTGAAATCGGTTGTGGTGCGACGCTCTTTGTAATACCCAAATCCCTCATTGGAACGCTTCTTGGGCACTCGTACGGACGAGAGGATGTCGCCGGGTTGCAGATGATGAAACGGTTGCCGTGCAAAGAAGTCTTTGGCCGGCATCACACGCTCCTCCTCGCCGGTGATCACGAATTCAGCGTCCAGCGCCAGTAACGGGATCGGCCAATCCGACCAAGGGAAAACCCGCACCACTGAGCCGCCAATCGTGGCGATGTTGCGAATCGGTTGCGTTACGAAGGCTTCGGCCACACGGTCCAGGACCCAGTCCGGGGCGCTGAAAGCATGCAGGTCGGCGACTGTCGTTGTGGCACCAATCGCGTAGTGATCGCCCGCATCCGTGATCTGCCCCAAACCGAGGCGGCTGATGTCCACGCCCACTTTGGGTGATTCATCACGCAGGAATACGTGCAATGTGGATCCGGCGACCGGCATGGCTTGTCCGCCCAGCTCCGTTAGGATGGCTCGTGCCTCGGCCAAGGTCTTGGGGATTTTGAAGTCGACATAATTCATGGTCTGCTCCCTTTTTAGCGATATCGCAACCCGGTCTTGTTCTCTGTCTCGGAAAGCATGTGTTCGGCAATTTCGTTGGCGCGATGGAAGAGGGCCTGCTCATCCACATCAATGAGTTGGCCGTGCCGCACGCGTATGTGCCCGTTCACCATCGTCAATTCGGCTCGCGGTCCGGACCCGCAGAACAGGATCGCGGAGGCGGGATCGCTCATGGCGCCCGCGTAATCCAAACGATCCAGTCGAAACATGGCAATATCGGCAGCGGAACCGGGCGCGAGCTGCCCGATCTCCGGTTGACCCAGGATTTCCGCGCCGCCGCGTGTTGCGATTTCGAGCACCGTGCGCGGCGGCATGGCCTCCACGCCGGTGCCGACGCGGTGCACCAAGAGGGCCATCTGCATTTCGCGACCGATGTTTGAGGCGTCGTTGCTGGCGCTACCGTCGACACCCAAGCCTACTCGTACACCGGCGGCGCACATTTTCGGTATGGGCGCGATGCCGGACCCCAGTCGCAAGTTAGAGGAGGGACAATGCGCGATCCCCGTCTGGGTCTCGGCCAGCATACGAATCTCATCATCATTGAAGTAGATGCCGTGCGCGTACCAGACGTCTTCGCCGACCCAGCCGGTTTTCTCCATATACGCCAAGGGCCGCATCCCGTGCGTCTCCAGGCAAAAGGCTTCCTCATCGATCGTTTCGCACAGATGCGTGTGACAACGAACCCCGCGCTGGCGCGCGAATTGGATGGTCTCCTCCAACAAGTCCGTGGTGACGGAAAACGGGGAGCAGGGGGCTAGAATGATGCGGCACATCGAGAAGGGGTCGGGATCGTGGAAGCGGCTGATCACGCGGTCACAATCCGCCAGAATGGCGTCCGCCTGTTGCACCAGATCGTCCGGCGGCAGGCCGCCATCACTGCGCCCGCGACTCATACTGCCGCGCGTGGGATGAAACCGCATGCCAATCCGCTGCGCCGCCGCAATCTCCACGTCCAGCAACTCCGCCGAGGCATGTTGGGGGAACACATAGAAGTGATCGCTGGTGGTTGTGCAGCCGGACAGTAGCAACTCGCCGCAGCCCACCTGCGTGCTGATGTCGACCGCCTCCTCGCTTAGTTCCCGCCAGACCTCGTACAGTCCAATCAGCCAATCAAACAACTTCGCGTTCTGCACGAGCGGGATGTTGCGCGTCAGGGTTTGATAGAGGTGGTGATGCATGTTGATGAAGCCCGGATACGCCACGCACCAGCGCCCGTCAATTATCTCGGCACCGTGCTGGTTGGCCCAAGCCTCCGCTGTATCCGTTTGGTGTGCGGATAAGACCTCTGCAATCTGGTGGCCCTCGATAAGCAAATGGCCCCCTTGCAGGTCCGGTTGATCCGGAACCATCGTCACTAATGTCTGAATATCGCGAATCCAGTATCGCGTCATCTTCACTCCACACACGGTTTAGCCAACATCCCACCGTCCAGCGTAGAGGTCGGGCGACAAGGGCGTCAAGCATCGCCCCCGTTCCAGCGTCAAAACAGGCTTTTACCTTACGCGGTGGAGGGGAAACCCTTATGTGATTATAAGTCCCGATTTATGGTGCCTCCATTTCGCCTTCATTTTCGCATTGCTCAAGTCTTGGTTGCTGCCGCATGGTGTTGCAATGGACGTGCCATACACCATTCATAACTGGAATCCGGTCTTGCTCGAGCTGTGGGGCCCAGCGGCCATTCGCTGGTATGGCTTGGCCTACTTGGCCGGATTTTTGGCCGCCTATGCTTTTCTGATGCGGTGGGCCCGTGATGGCAGTTTCCGCGTTGCGCCGCCGGACGTACAATCGCTGATGTTCTATGCCATCATCGGCGTAATGCTGGGCGGCCGCATCGGCTACTTATTGTTCTACGATTTCCCGAACTGGCGCAACGACCCGCTGATGCTGGTGCGCGTATGGGAAGGGGGCATGGCGAGTCATGGTGGTTTACTGGGATTGGCGACCGCCATTTGGCTGTTTTGTCGTTCGCGCGGTGTCTCATTCCTGCACATCGCCGATGGTTTGGTGTGTGCGGGGGCACTGGGCGTATGTTTCGGGCGGCTGGCGAATTACATCAACGGTGAACTCTGGGGCCGCGTCACCACGGTACGCTGGGCGGTGCTCTTCCCGCAAGAGGCGGGCCTGTATCCGCCGCAACCGGATTATCTCATCCAAGCGCAGCGACTCTACGAGCGCGGCTTGATTCAGCC
>SLAD01000025.1 GCA_007126995.1 Kiritimatiellia bacterium
ACAGCGGGTTGAAATCAACGGATAGAGAAGGGAGCGGGGTGCGGGAGAAGGATACAGGGGGGACGCGCACCCCGGGAGACCTGCTGTGCAAGTATCGGTCATGGTCCGATCTCCCTTTCAGTTCGAGCGTCCGATCCACTGCAACACTACGCGTCATTATCTAAAGACCGTTTACTCTTGTAAATCGGGCCATCTTGATCTTAGGCATAAGGGATACCATGTCTAAGTATCAGGCCCCTGAAGGAAAATCGAAGGTGATTTATCGGCGCACGGTTCTCGCTAAAGCAACCGATCGAGCGTTTCCAATCGTTGGAAACTTTTTTCGCCGTTTTTCCAATCGTTGGAAACTTTCGAGGAGGTTTTTCCAATCGTTGGAAAATAACTAGCCCCGTTTTCCAATCATTGGAAATTTTTTTAAGCGATTTTCCAATCGTTGGAAAATCGTGCGCGAGGCGGTTTAGGGCGAAAGATGAGGGAGGCGGTTATCGGCTGAATAAATAGATCACTTGAGTTTCTTGCGGTTCTAAGGTCTGATTAGGGTAGTATTACAGACAGGCTTTGCATGAGGAGTTTCAGCAAAAGCAGTAGGCTCGGGTTACTTGCAGCGGTCTTGGCGGTCGGGATCATTTCCGCTGCGCTATTCGTATGGCGTGCCGGTCGGCCGGCTCATCAAGCCGTGCACGAACCCGAAGAGGTTATTCCGCCGGAACGCCGTCATGATTATCTGGATGTCAGGGTTGTCACCGGCCTGAGCTACCGATACCCGGGACGCGGATGGGACATACAGGTGGGCGCTGTTGAAATACGTCGGCGCTCACTTGGCTTCATCCGGATCGGGGCGTTCAACGAGGCCTTGATCACGGACATGCACATTACGTTGACGCCTGAATTCAAGGCCTCCGAAGTGATTGCGCTGTTACGGAGTCTGTCGGACGCCCCTGCCCCTGAGGAAGGCAATGAGATGCCATCCGGGCGACGTCCGCAGCAGATCGGTTTCTTCCTTGAAGAACTGGGTGTGCGATCACCCCACGCGGACAAACGCGTGTCGAGTGTCCGCATACGCAACCTATCACTACGCTTTGCGCCCGGGAACGGCGAACCGGAGGTTGACTACCTGAGCGCTGCTTCGGCGCGTATACGGGACGGGTACTTGCGATTGGGCGGCCCGGTCCAGATCGGCTCGCCGACCGGCCAGCAAATCCGGTGCCGGGAAGCGCGCCTCTCGCTGCAGGAATCGCCGGTGCTGTCGCTACGGGAAGCAGTGATCCACGCACAGGGCATCACTCAATCTTTGGACCGCCTTGCTTTCCCGCTTTCGGCGTTACTCTCTGATGAAGACCTATTGAGTTACGCCGATTAATCGTATAGCCGGATGCGATAGAACTTGAGGAACGCGTCCTCCGAGTCGTCCGTGAAGATGTTCATGTATGGCGTGGCGGGTCCAATCCATTCGACAGTCCACCCTTCCGATACGAGATTGGTGGCCGACTCCACCGCATAGTAGAGGTAGGGCATGCTTTGCCAGCGGATTTCCACAACCGAATCTCCTGGTACAGGGAGGAACGTATCGGTCAACCCAAGGAAGGAATCGGCATCCGTTGGATCGGTACGGGCCCGGAACGCATCACCGACGCTCATGCCGGACGGGGTGACCGTGTTCGGGTCTTGACCCGTGTCACCGAAATAATGAAGTTGCCACAAGTCCGGCAAACCGAGCCCATCCGTATCCTCCAATTCCAAACCCAACCGGTCCGCCAGATGCCACTGCGACATGCCCGGAAAGATTTCATTGAAGGTGGGATCCGGGAATGTGCCTGACATCGCCTGATTGTCCGGATCAAATTCGGGGGCATGCTCGCGCGTCACATAGGGTGCCGCAAAGAGTCGACCTAGATGCATAACCTCGAAGAAGGCGTGCTCACCTTTGCGGTTCACATAATCGATCAGCACCGGTTCAGCCATGCTGGCCTGAAGATCCTCCAACAGACTGCGGAACGCCGCTTCGTCGTGCGCGACCCGGTCGCTCCCCAGCAGTAATTCGTTCGCCCAAATGGCAAATACATCGTTGGCCCGGGTGGCCGCATGCGCACGCATAAAGTCCGATCCCGAAAGATACGCGCTGATGGCGGCGTGGACCGCGTTCGACGCCGCCACAAGGGCTGCATCGTCTTTCACGGTTAACAACGCGAGGGTCTCTGGATCGTCGAATACCTCATTCAGCAGGAAGGGATCACGCTCTCCCCAAGCCACGACGTCCACATCATCGACCTCATAAGCCTGTGCGGTATGGATCAACGCCTTCCACGTCTGGAGCCATGCACGCGCGATCCAGATATCGCCGTGATCCATCTCAACCGGTCGATCGACAGGATCCACTTCCGGCATCAACGTTTGGGCGAAAGCATCGCCAACAGGCTCAAGGCTCGCTAGCGCCCGGTCAATTTGATGCAGGATGACGGAGCCCAAGGCGCCTTGCAGGCCGGCGCCGCCGAGCAGATCCCGCAAACTGGCCGGATGATGGAAAAAGTGATCCAGATCGAGAATCTGGCTCAGTTCCACCTCGAACGGGTCGGCGCTGGTCCCCGTGAGCGAATCCCTCACCTGACTTAACGAGTTCCTGAACACCCGCTCGTCGTCGAGACCGTCCGGATCAAACACAATCAGATCGTCATGCTGATAATCCGTTTCGTTGCGGATCAGTTCCGAGCCGACCTGATACAAATCGATTGCATCAACGAACCAGCCCGCTGCTTCGGTGAACAAGGACAGATTGGTTAGGGCGCCAAGCGTCGGGTATGTCGCCAAATGATCGCTGAGCTGCAGCTCCTCGTCGTCCAGATCATCAAACGAGATGTGCCAGTCATGCGCGCGTACCATGCAGATGATGCCCTGCAGGAGAGACAGTCCGCTCCGAAACATAAACACGTCCCCGGCGTCCACCTGTACCTCGTTGTCGATGGGCATATGATCAGGACTGAAGATCACGCTGCCTGCCCATTCGGCGGGTATCCTGCCCAGATTCTCCAAGGAGTTCTGGATCAGCGCTTCGATTTTGTCGCCCGCCAGATGGATGACTTCATCCAAATACGGGAGTTCCTCGACCGGTTCATCTTCGAACAACTTCGCCGTCCATTCCCATAACTCTCGACCCTCTTCCGGCATGCCAAAATCCGTCAGCATCTGCGCGATATCCTCGTCGTATGGCAGCGCAAAGATGCCCGTCAACAGACGGAAGATGGCGGCACCGTAATGATCCGGATCGGCCGCCAAAGCCTCGCCGAACCGTTCATGTGCCGTGAGGAAGTCGGACGTTTCCCCGAATTCACTCATGAAGTCCGCCAACGCCGCCAGGCCTTCCTCGAACCGTTCCTCGGCAGCGGTCTCGCTACGCCCCGTCCCGTAAATCCGCACTTCATAGACAGGATCATCCGCGTCGTTGCTCGGAATCTGTAAAACGACGGCCTTGCCCCAAATGTTGGTAGGCGTGAAGACAACGGTCACCTGCCCCGACGCATCCGGCGGCAATGTCTGATTCGATACCGTGTCATCCAACTTCATGAATTGTGCCAGATCATGGCCGTCCAGCAATTCCACGAGGCCGATTTCGAGATCCATATTCCCGATATTGGCCACTTCGAAGACCTGCGTAACCGCGATGTTCAGATCCACATGCCCGAAGTTGTGCGAGGCGGGCTGAACTCGAAGAATGGGCCGGTCGGGACGCCATGCAATGTGCGTGGCGTTGTCTTCCTCATCGAACTGACAGGCGCAACCCCGCGTATCAGCCTCAATGTTATAGGTGCTCTCCCATTCCTCTTCGCCTGCCACGGCAAAATCAGCCAACCAGAAACCGTTGGCATCCGTCTCCACATTCCGACTGATATCGGAGCCGTAAATACCGACATGTACCCACGTGCCCGTAGCCGCCGTGCCGCTGACGGTGTTCGCAGCCACATTCACGCTGACGACCTGCACGTCCCGCACGACATGTTCGCGGACGATCTCGCCACATTCCACCCGCACCAAGTCGCCCGCTTGAATATCATGGGGGGCATCCCACAGATGCCAATCCCCCCATCCGTTCACCCATGCGTAGTCTTCAAATACCACCGGGTCGCCGACCTTTATGGTCACCGTCTCACCGGCCGGCCAGTCGTGTCCCCACAGGCTATTGGGGTTCGGATCCACGTTAAAGTGGGGCCAGGCGGCCCGCCAAAAAACAAGTGTTTCATTCCCGTCCTCGTCCTGCTGCCCGGCACCGCCCTGCATACCCCCTTGGAGATCAAAGGAACGGCCCCAATAATGATCGCCCGCAGGTTCATTAAAATCTGCCAGCCACTCGCCGTGTTCATCCACTTCCACATCACGACCGACATGTTCGTCCCAAACATGTACATTTACCCACGTCCCAGGGAGCGCCGTTCCGCGTATAATATTATCCCTTGGGTTAGCTTCCGTGATCTGTAACTCGGTCACGACATGCTCTGTCAACACACTGTCCGACTCGGCCCGGATCAGGTCATGAGCCTGGATGTCGAGGGGACTGTCCATCCACCAATCCCCCCACTCGTTGACCACCGTCGCTCCGATGAATTCATCCGGTTCGCCCACCCGCGTCACTGTCACCGTTTCGCCGACCGGCCACTCGTGTCCCCACAGGTGGTCTGTCGTCGGGTCTACCTTGAAATGGGGACGCTCAATACGCCAATCCACGGACGTCGCATCCCGGTCTTCGTCCTCTTGCCGCGCATAGCCATCGTCGCCGACGGTCAAATCATAGGCCTCATCCTGAGGACGAGGGCCAACGGCTTCTGAGAAGTCGGCGACCCAGTAGCCGTGCTCATCCACCTCTACATCGCGCCACACGTGGACGTCATGCACGCTAACATGGACCGATGTTTCCGGTGCTGCCGTGCCGCTGACCTTATTGCTCCCGGGATCGACGGCGGTGATCACCAAGTCCCTGACTACATGAGTTTTCACAATGTCGCCAGATTCCACCTGCACCCAATCGCCCGGCTGAATATCGACCGGGCTATCGAAATGGAACTCACCCCAATCATCGGTGGACGCCGTGCCGATCTCGCTGGCTGGATTACCAAAGCTGATTGTCACCGTATCATGCGGCGGCCACTCATGCCCCCAGATATCATTGTATCGAAACACAACATTGAAACGCGGTTGCAAAACATACCAATTGACAAACGTTGCATCCCCGTCCTCATCCACCTGGTTGGCATAGCCATCATCACCGGCCCTCAGGTCGTACGCATCATCCCACGGGTCGGGGCCAACGGAGTCCGAGAAATCAGCGATCCAGTTACCGTGCGCATCCACCTCGACATAACGACTGATATTGATGTCGTGCACGCCGACGTAAACCCACGTTCCAGCGGCGGCCGTACCACTGACCGTATCGTTGTCGGCATCGGCGAGCGTGATTGCCAGGTCCGTCACAATGTGGGTCTTCACAATATCGCCGCATTCCACCTCCAGAAGATCACCCGGCTGAATGGCGATGGGACTATCGAACCAGAAATTCCCCCATTCGTCTGTGTCCGCCGTACCGATAAGTTCGGCCGAATCTCCGTGCTTAATGGTCACCGTGTCATTCGGCGGCCAATCGTGTCCCCATAGGTTATCGTATTGCGCGCTCACATTGAAATGGGCCATTTCACCGGACAAGGCGATGATCGGCTGATGGGTTGAAGCCGTCCGAATCTCTTGGCCGAGGCTGAGGGCGCAAAATCCCATGGTTAACAGGCTCACAACCAAACAAAGGCCGAGCGGGCGTATTCTCATGTGGATGGTGTCATTCATGATCTTGTTCCTTGTGGTTAGTCGCCATAGAGGTTGGTATTTTGCGCGTGCGTTTGAAAATGCGTTGCCGGCCTGTTCCATGCATGGCCGATGTGGTTTGAGACATGGATGGAAAGACGAGAGGGCCAGGCAGTGGGAAACGGAAGGGCGTCTCAGGTGCTGTAGAGGAGAATACAGGGGGAGTGCGCACCCCGGCAGACCAACTGTGCAAGTATTGGTCATGATCCGATCTCCCTTTCAGTTCGAGCATCCGATCCGCTGCAACTGTGCCTAGTCTTCATGGGTTATTTAAACATGTAAATCAGGCTATTTTGATTTGGGACATAAGGGATACCATGCACAGGCATCAGGCCCCTGATGGTTTGCCTGCGGGGAAATCGGAGGTGATTCAAATACGTCTTTCAGCAGACTTGTCTCGCGTCCGATGACTGTAGTAGAATCGCCGCATGCTTATGAATACTAGTACTGTCAATGCGAGAAGGCTTCAGATTGGTCCACATGAAATCACGCTGCAGTGGACGTCGGCCGTCTTTGAGCCCAATCTCACCACGCGTGTGCTGGCTGGTCTACTCCCTCACCCCCCGCCCGCCCGTGTGCTGGACTTGGGTTGCGGCGTGGGCCCGATTGCGATTCTGGCCGCACTGCATGGCGCGCAGGATGTTGTGGGGGTCGATATTATGCCGGAAGCCTGTGAACTGGCCCGGCAAAATGCGGCATTGAATGGCGTGGCCGATCGTGTTCGCTTTGTTCAAGGAAAACTCTTCGAACCATTGGACGGCGAACGCTTTGATTTAATTATCGATGACGTCTCCGGCATGGCGGAGGAAGTATCACGCATCTCGCCTTGGTATCCGGAAACGATTCCCACCGGCGGGCGGGATGGGACCGGCCCGACCATCGCCATGCTTGAGCAGGCCCACAACCATTTATCGGAACACGGCACCATGCTCTTCCCGGTGTTAAGCTTGGCTGATCGGGAGAAGATACTGGAGAAGGCGCGGGCGCTGTTTGATGGTCGCCTGGAGCTGGTGGCAACGAAATGGATTCCCTTTTGCGACGAATTCAAAGCGCGCACGGAAGACATGGAGCGCATGAAAGACGAGGGCCTGATCAGCTACGTCACGAAGCGGTCCCGCCATCTTTGGAGCCTCGAAATCTATCGCGTTTCCGCCTGATCGATTCCCAGCGCGCTGACCAAGCAAGCATTTGACAGCGGCGGCCCTCTCCCCGATTATACGCCGCCTATGGCGAAGAAATACTTGCATATTATCGGCGGCGGTCTGGCGGGCAGCGAAGCGGCGTGGCAGGCAGCGGAGCAAGGCGTATCGGTCCGGCTCTATGAGATGCGTCCGCACCGGCATACCGGCGCGCATGTGACGGATGATTGCGCGGAACTGGTCTGTTCGAATTCATTAGGCTCCGATCTAGCGGATCGCGCCTCGGGCGTGCTCAAGGCCGAAATGCGACTGATGGGATCACTGTTGATGCGCTGCGCGGATGCCTGCGCGGTGCCCGCTGGCGGCGCCTTGGCGGTGGATCGGTTAGCCTTTTCCGGTGAAGTGACTCGGCAGATCGAAGCTCACCCTCGGATTGATATCATCCGCGAAGAAGTCACGACCATCCCCGATGAACCGACGATCATCGCGAGCGGCCCGCTAACCTCGGATGATTTGGCGTCAGCATTGGCGACGTTCAGCGGGGATGAACATCTCTACTTCTTCGACGCCATTTCACCGATCGTGACGGCGGAATCGATCAATATGGACATTGCCTTCCGCGCCTCCCGCTATGATCGTTCCGAGCAACCGGATGGCGATTACATCAATTGCCCCCTCAATCGCGAGGAATACGAAAACTTCATTCATGCCTTGCTGACCGCCGAGCGTATTCCGCTGCATACCTTTGAGATGATTATGGAACAGGGCGTCAAGGCGGGTGCTCATGAATTCTTTGAAGGCTGTCTACCGATCGAGATTCTGGCAGGGCGCGGCCGGGAAGCATTGGCGTTTGGCCCGATGCGGCCTGTCGGCTTAACCGATCCGCGTACGGGCCGCCGTCCTTATGCCGCCTTGCAGTTGCGCCAAGACAATCTCGCCGCGAGCCTCTACAATCTCGTCGGCTTTCAAACCAATCTGCGCTTTCCGGAGCAAAAGCGCGTGTTCAGCCTGATCCCGGGTTTGGAGGAAGCCGAATACGAGCGATTCGGCCAAATGCATCGCAACACCTTCATCGCGTCACCGAAACTGCTCAATCCCACCTTGGAATTCCGTCAGCGGGCAGGTTTATTCTGTGCCGGCCAACTCACCGGCGTGGAAGGCTATGCCGGCAACATTGCGACCGGCTTACTGGCTGGGTGGAATGCCGCTAGGGCGATGCAAGGGGCTCCGCTACTGTCCCTGCCTCGCGTGACAATGCTGGGCGCGTTGTGTCACTACGTTACGCATGTGGACATGAAGGATTTTCAGCCGATGAAAGCAAATTTCGGCATCTTGCCGCCACTGGAAGGCAAACCCGTGCGCGGCAAACGGGAACGCGCCGCGCTTTATGCGCAACGCGCCATGCAGGAACTCGAACACTTTTGGGAGGCAGAACACCATGCTCAACCGACATAAACTGATCGAAGACGTCTTCGCCCCAACAGCCGATGATGTGGTGCTCTTCATGGTGGACGAACCGCACGACCGCGTCCCAGACCATCGCGATTGGCAGGAGCGACGGGAAATGGCGCAGGAATGGCACGAATCCTTTAACGCGTTTCCGGTCCGACTACTACCGACTTATCACTATGCGGCGACCGGCGCCAATAATGGCGACTTGCCCCAAACCGGCCAACTCGGCGAACAGGAACAACGGTTGGACGCCCTGTTGGATGAGGTCACGATTATTATCGCCATGACGCAATACTCCGCCACGGCACCGTTGTCGCGTTTGATTCGCCCCTATGCCCCTTTGCGCGTAGCGAGTATGCCGGGCGTGTTGCGCCGGATGGAGGAAACCGCACTGGCCGCGGACTATCGGGAAGTGGCGCGGCGTACGCATATGTTTGCGCAGGATCTCACCGATGCGGAAGCCGCCGAGGTGATTTTCAGCACAGGCGAGCGCTTGTTCATGGATCTGCGCTATCGCACCGGTCATGCGGACGACGGGCAATGCCATCGCGACAAAGCGTTTCCGCTCATCAACTTGCCCAGCGGCGAGGCCTTTATTGTCCCGTACGAAGGCGAACGCGAGGGTGAGCCGAGCCGCACCGAGGGTGTGATTCCCCTGCTGGAGGATGATGAGTTGTATCATCTGATCGTGAAGCAGAACCGCATCGTTGAAGTGCGGGGCGATGGTCCGGGCGCGAAAGCGTTTGCCAAGTATCTCGAGGATGATCCCGCCCGCGCAAACATCGCGGAACTGGGTTTGGGCTGCAATGATAGGGCGGTGGTACAGGGGGCCGTGATCGAGGACGAAAAAGCCGGATTTCACTGGGCCTATGGGCGGAGTGAGCATCTAGGTGGCACCGTCGGACCCGACGCCTTCAAGAAGCCGGAAAACGTGGTGCATCAGGACATCGTTTATGCGCCCGCGTCGCCGATTGGCATTCAGCGACTGACGCTGCACCTGCCGGGCGACGAAGAAGTGAACGTGATTCTGGATAACGAGTATTTCTTTGAGTGAGGCATGCGGCCCGTTCACACTTCATCGCCACACTTACTCGGATACATTTAATCGGCTACCTTGCGCGACTCGCTTGCAGCGATTCGGTTCCCTTGACAGCGGCTCACCGGGACGCCTCGCCCCACCTGTCCCATCACGCAGCGGTAGGGCGAGATGCCCATCAGGCACTATCAGGGTCGCTTCGGGAAGCGATCGAAATCGGGTTTGCGTTTTTCGACGAAGGCGTTGCGGCCTTCCTGGCCCTCCTCCGTCATGTAGTACAGCAAGGTCGCATTGCCCGCCAATTCCTGGATGCCGGCCTGACCATCACAGTCTGCATTCATAGCCGACTTCAAACAACGGATCGCGAGGGGCGAATGAGCCAGAATCTCGCGGCACCATTGCACCGTTTCCTCCTCCAAGCGCTCCAAGGGCACGACGGTATTGACCAGCCCCATCTCCAGGGCTTGCTGCGCGTTGTATTGACGGCACAGAAACCAAATCTCACGGGCTTTCTTCTGGCCAACGATGCGCGCAAGGTAGGATGAGCCATAGCCGCCGTCAAAGGAACCCACCTTGGGGCCGGTTTGGCCGAAAATGGCGTTCTCGGCCGCAATCGTGAGATCGCACAAGACATGCAACACATGGCCGCCACCAATCGCATAACCAGCCACCATCGCAACCACGGGCTTTGGACAACTACGCATGGCGCGCTGGAAATCCAACACATTAAGGCGATGTACGCCCTTGTCGTCCTGATAACCGGCATCACCACGAATCTTCTGGTCGCCGCCGGAACAGAACGCCTTGTCTCCTTCGCCGGTCAGAATGATAACGCCAATGCGTTCGTCGTCACGTGCGTCGTTGAGCGCATCCGACATCTCCGATACCGTCAGTGGCCGAAAGGCATTGCGCACCTCGGGACGATTGATGGTGATTTTGGCAATGCCTTCAGCTTTTTCGTATTTGATGTCCGTATAGGTCTTCGCGGGTTCCCAACTGATTGTCATATAGATTACTCCTTATTCGCCATCTGGCTGTACTTCATCCTGAAAATGCGTCGAGCTGTGCCTTCACGCAGCAGGCAAAGGCTTCTGGTTGCTCAAGGTGAATATTATGCCCTGCCCCTTTGATCATTTCCACCTGTATCCGTTCACTCGTTACGCGCATCTGCTCGGCCACGAGCTGGTACTTACGATCCAACTCGCCGACCAGCAAACAGACGTCAACCGCGAGTTGCGCCAAGTGATCCCACAACGGCGTCTGCCGTCCCACACTCATGCCCTGAATGGATCGCGCCACCCCTTCCCCGGTATTATGCCTTCGCTCCGCCAGCATGCGGGTGAACGTTTCCGGCTGATCGCGCAGGCTGGCGAAGATTGGTTGCCGATACCAATCGGCCAGCACCTCATCCAACGGTTCTGTCCGAAAACGATGGGCCCACCGAGTATCCTGCTTCTCGCGCGCCCGCGCCGTTTCGACGTCCAGCAAGCCGGGCGACGATGATTCAATAATCGCCTGCCCCACGCGGTCGCTATGATGGATGGCCAGATAAAGTGACAATCGTCCGCCCATCGAGTAACCGACCAAACGAAGTTGCTGGTGGCGCTCGATTGGCAAGGCCTCAAGCACAGCCTTGGCGGCACCCGCAAAGGTATGCGCCGCTTCGTCTTGGATGTCCGCGCTCTGTCCATGACCGGGCAGATCAACGGCGAGGCAGTAGTAGCGCTCCGCGAGTGATTCCATCAGCGGTAACCATTCCCGGTGGCTACCGAGAAAGCCGTGTAGAAACAATACCGGCGGGTTGTCCGGATGTCCGCGCGTCACGGCGTGCAAACGGGCGTGGCTCATGACCCGGCCAGGCGACGCTTAATTTCAGCCTGCAGGGTGCGATGCAGTTCGACATTGGTTTGTCGATCGGTGCGCACCTCGATCAGCGTGGAGCGATTCGCCTCCACCGCTTCCGCGAGCGCATCGGAGAATGCCGCAGGCGAGGACGGCTGCGCATACGGAATCCGAAACTGTTGCGCTGCGGCTTCGAAGGTTAAGCCGTGTGGCGTACCGAAGTGTTGTTCAAAGATGTCCGATTCGGCGGCGGCGATAGGAAGAAAAGAGAAGATTCCACCGCCATCGTTATTCACGACCACGAGAATCAATGGATGTTGCAGCGCCCCCATTAGGCTGAGCGAATTCAAGTCATGCAACACCGCTAGGTCACCCAACACCGCGATCACCGGTTGCTGCAGGCCGGCAGTCCAGCCACACGCGGTGGCAACCGTGCCATCAATGCCGCTGGCACCGCGATTGGCCGTCACCGGTCGTGCCTCGTCTTGGCACTGGCCGTACATATCGAGATCGCGAATCGGCATACTGTTCCCGGCAAAAATCGCGGCCCGTGAGGCACAGGCACTTACCGCATGGGCCACATAGATTTCATCCAGTGCCTCCGCACGCTCTACATGATCATGGACTACTGCAGCAACCGTTTTGGAGGCATCGAGCCACTGCTGACAGACAGGACTCGGAGCGACCTCAAAGTTGTCCGGCAAGGCAAACAGCAATTGGCTTAGATCGCACTCGATCACGCGCGTGGCGCATTGGGTGACGTCTTGTCGGCGCGGATGGGACGGGATCAGCAGATATTCCGACTCCGCTCGCTTGACCCATTCAATCAGACGCTTGGACACCAAGGGCCCACCCACGTGCACAATACAGTCGGGTCGAAACCCATCCGACAGTGCCAGCACCACTTGATCCGCATAAGGAACCAAGCCCTCGATATTCGCGCTCAACCGCAAGCCAGATCCGATATCCGCGATCACGGGCCACGGCACACGCTCTGCCAGCGCTTGGGCGGCCTTCCGCTCTGCGGCTGACGACAAGCGACCGATCAGTAGTACGCCATTCGGGACCGTCTTGAATCGCTCAGTCATCCAGGCAACATCCGCCTGTGACGGGGCCGATTGTCCGGAGCTAATCCCCGTGTGCGGCGTGCGCGCGTCTGCCGCCGAGCGCGCTTGATCGAGATAGGCCTGATAATTGTTGCCGTCCGACTCGGCGGTCAGCGGTTCGCGAAACATCATGTTCACGTGCACGGGTCCCGGATTCGGCCCCTTTGTCCGCGCGACGGCATAATCGATTGTCGAACGCACGTAGTTCAGGCCGATTTCAGTGGTGGGACACGGCATATCGACGTGCCAACGCTGATACGGAGCGAACAGGTTCGATTGCAAGATGGCCTGATTCGCGCCCGTATCGCGCAGCTCCGGGGGACGATCCGCTGTCAGCAGCAAGAGCGGGATTCCGTCCTGGGCGGCCTCAATTGCGGCGGGGTAGCCGTTTGCCACGGCGGTGCCGGAGGTGGTGACCCAAACCGCGGGTGCCCCGGTCGCCCGTGCGTGTCCGAGGGCGAAAAAGGCCGCGCCGCGTTCGTCGTAATGCACCACGGACTGGACGCCGGGATGCCGCGCAATCGCTGTCGCTAAGAGCCCGGATCGTGCCCCGGGACAAAGGCAAAAGCAGGTCAC
>SLAD01000198.1 GCA_007126995.1 Kiritimatiellia bacterium
AGCAGCCGATTTCATTACAAAGCCCGATTGGCGACAGCGAAGACACGCATTTCGGCGACTTTATTGAAGACAAGACGGCGGAGAATCCCTCGGATATGACCGCCTATAGTTTGTTGAAAGACCGCCTCGGTGATGTATTGCAGACGTTAACGGAGCGGGAACAGGAAGTCCTGACCCTGCGCTTTGGTTTGGCCGACGGCTATTCACGTACGCTCGAAGAGGTCGGGCGCAAATTTGACGTCACGCGCGAGCGTATCCGGCAGATCGAGGCCAAAGCGTTGCGTAAAATGCGGCATCCGACCCGAATCCGTAAGCTGGAAGGTTTTCTGGAGAGTGGCGATTAATGGGAGAAAGACGATGAGCGATACAGCGTTAGGCACGATCACCAAAATCGTAAAACGGAACGGAAACGTCGTAGCCTATGACCGGGATCGCATCACCACGGCGATTTTCAAGGCGGCGGCCTCCGTGGGAGGGTCGGATCGCGCCAAAGCGGAAGAGTTATCAAGCAAAGTCGAACAAGCCGTAGCCGGGACCTACGGTAAAGACAGTATCCCCACCGTCGAGGATATTCAGGACCTGGTTGAAGAGACGCTGATCGAAGAGGGCCACGCCAAGACGGCCCGGGCCTATATTCTGTATCGCGCCAAGCGGGCGGACGCGCGCGAGCAACGTCAACTACAGGGCGAATTCAGCGATAACATCCCGTACAAAAAGATTTACGATACCCTGCGTTGGAACATGGATCACGGCTGTGAAACCATCGAGGGCATTAACTCCATCATCGAAGCCGGCCGTTACGCGGACCTCGTTCATGCGGTCGAGAAGCGCTACGACGAAGAGGTCGCGCTCGGCGCCGAACAAATGCTGGAGCGCATTCCGGGCGTACGCATCGTGATCATTGCGGGCCCGTCTTCATCGGGCAAAACAACCACCACCATCAAGGCCAGTGAAAAGCTGGCGTCGGCCGGCATCAAGTTGAAAGCGATCAACATCGACCATTACTTCTTCGACTTGGAGATGCATCCGAAAGACGAGTTCGGTGACTACGATTACGAAACGCCGCAGGCGCTGGACCTGGAGCTGATCAATCAACACCTGTCGCAGTTGCTGGAAGGCCAAACCATCAAGACGCCGCACTACGATTTCAAGACCGGCAAGCGCACGTTGGATGTGCACGAAATGAAGATCGAGTCGAACGAGATCGTGCTGATCGACAGCCTGCATGGTCTCTACGATGCCATGACGCAGAGTATCCCCTCGGAACAGAAATTCCGTTTGTATATCGAGACGCTGGGCCAAGTGCGCACGCGCGACGGGATCTTCATGCGTTGGGCGGACAACCGGTTGATGCGCCGCATGATCCGCGACAGTTGGCACCGCAACCTGCAGCCGCTCCAGACCCTAACGCATTGGCATTACGTGCGTCGCAGCGAGTTGCGCAATATCATTCCGTTCATCGGCAGCGTCGACTATGTCGTCAACAGCGCCATGCCACACGAGTTGCCGATCATGAAGGATAAGCTCTTCAAGTATTTCCCGGAAGCGATGGAGAAGTACAAGGATGACGCCAAGCGGCAGGACGCCTACGTGCGAGCCAAGCGCGTGCACGACATGCTGTCCGACCTCACGCCCGTGCCGGACGACGGCACCATCCCGGAAAAATCGCTGTTGCGCGAATTCATCGGCGGCAGCGAATACCAATACTAATCACATCACCATCGCGCCATTTTCCAACGATTGGTGCCACCGATCTAAGTCGAGCTCCGCGAGACCGCATTTAGTCGCAAGCGGCCTACAGCCCGACGAACATAGCCTTTTACACCATCCCTTGGACCGGGTATTGGTCGATCATGATGCGCGTGAAAACTTTCTGCGGCTTTGGGCTTTTTCTGGCGTTTGTCATCAATTCCTCCGCAGTCTCGGTCACGCATCATGCGGATCCGTCGTTTAACGCGTTCGCCGATGCTGACCACACACCCTTGAGCGCAGGACCGCAAGTCGGCCTGACGGAGCGCGTACCGAACGTTACCTTGGCGATGCCCGATGAGCTGCCGCCCGATGCGCCGCAAAGCTATCAGGTGGTCGATGCGCTCGGCGGCTTGCCTTTTGATCGACCGATGAGTATTCGGGTGCCGCCGGGAGAAACCAATCGCCTATTCGTATCCGAGCGGCCCGGCCGAATCATCGTTGTGACAAATCTCGCCACCTCGGGTACCGGCACGTTCCTCGACATTTCCAGCACAGTCACAATGACGGGTGAGGGCGGCTTAATCAGCTTTGATTTCCATCCGGACTTCGCCAGCAATGGGTATTTCTACGTCTATTACTCCCTCAACACGACGACGGCATTGGGTAGTGGTTATCACTTGCGGTTATCACGGTTTCAGGTGTCCGACAGCAATCCCCATTGGGCGGACCCGGCCACGGAACAGGTGTTGTTCACGCAATATCATCGACGCACGAACCATAATGGCGGCGACGTGCACTTCGGGCCGGACGGCTACTTATATGTGTCGCTGGGCGATGAGGGCGGCGGCAACGATCCTTATAATAATGGACAACGGATCGATGGTGGCTTCTTCTCGTCTGTCATGCGCATTGATGTGGATATACAGCCCGGCAGCATTGCGCCCAACCCACACCCCGCTATCGCGGGCAGTACCACCAATTACGCCATTCCCCCCGACAACCCCTTTATTGGCGTGACGGAGTTCAACGGCGAGACGGTCGATGCCAATGAAGTCCGCACCGAGATTTATGCCATCGGTCTGCGCAATCCCTTTCGCTTTACGTTCGATGCCGCCAATGGCGATCTGCTGTTGGCGGATGTCGGCCAAGGCGCGCGGGAAGAGGTCAATCTCATCACGGCCGGCGGAAACTACGGCTGGAAATGGCGCGAGGGCCTTATTCCCACACCCGGTATCGGCACGCCCCCGCCCGGCTTCACCAACTGGATCGACCCATTGATCGAGTACACACATGGCAGCGCGACCAATCAAGGACGTTCCATCACGGGCGGCATCGTCTATTACGGGGACGCACTCCCCGAACTGCTCGGTCACTATATCTTCGGCGATTACGTCAGTGGACATGTCTGGTCCATGACACATGACGGCACCAACGCCACATCGTTTAACTGGTTGGGCACTACGCCCAACATCGTGTCGTTCGGCACAGATCCGCGTAACGGGGACGTGCTGATTGCCGGACTGAATGCAGGACGGCTACGGCGTCTCGAACGGGTGGCCGGCGAGCCTGGTGAACTGCCGCAGACGCTGTCGGCCACCGGCGCATTCTATGACCTTGAAAACCTCGTCCCGTTTGCCGGCATTGTACCCTATGACTTGAACCTGCCGTTCTGGTCGGACAATTCCTTAAAGAAGCGCTGGTTCTCGGTGCCGGATCCAAGCGAGGTCATTCAATTCGCTCCGGAAGGCCCGTGGACGTTTCCCGATGGCACAGTATGGATCAAGCACTTCGATTTGGAGCTGGTCAGGGGCGACCCCGGTTCCGCGCAGCGACTCGAGACGCGTTTGCTGGTGAAGAATGATTCCGGGGCGGGCGGTTACGG
>SLAD01000034.1 GCA_007126995.1 Kiritimatiellia bacterium
CATAGGCTTGGACCCGCTGCACCAGCGGATTGTCCTCCATGGCATGGCCTTCGTCGACGTTGGCGATGTAGAGCACCTTTTTCGCGGTGATCAGGCTGAGTCCTCTCAGGACCCGCTGATGTTCCGGCTGGGTGAGCTCAAGAAAGCGCACGGGACGGCCTTCGCTCAGGATCGCGTGACACTGTTTCAGAATTTCGATGCGCAAGAGCGTCTCTTTGTCCCCGCCCCGGGCATTCTTTTCGGCGCGTGTCAGCGCATTCTCGACCAATTGCAGATCGGCGAGCAGCAGCTCGGTTTCGATCGTCTCGATGTCGCGGATCGGGTCGACGCCCCCGTCCACGTGCGTCACGTCCTCGTTTTCGAAGCAGCGCACAACGTGCAGGATGGCGTCCACCTCACGAATATGGGAGAGGAACTGATTACCGAGCCCTTCGCCCTTACTGGCGCCACGGACCAAGCCCGCAATGTCCACGAGCTGCAGCGCCGCCGGGATCACCGACTTCGTTTCGATATAGCGATTGATCGTGTCGAGGCGCGGGTCGGGAATCGGGACGACCCCGACGTTCGGGTCGATCGTGCAAAAGGGATAATTGTTCGCCGCCGCGCCCGCATTCGTGAGCGCGTTAAACAGCGTACTTTTCCCCACATTGGGGAGGCCTACAATGCCAGCTTTCATCAATATAAATCCTGCCGTTGAGTCAAAGGCGCGACAGTCTAGCAGACATTGTCGAAAGGGCAACAACTGCTTGAGGGCGATCTTGCGATCGCCAATGCAGCCCATAAACTTTGACTTTCCACCTCATTTTGATCGCGCTATCGTCAGGCCATTTGATGGTGACTGGCTTATGGTGAAGTTTTCAGAAATATCGCTCGATGTGGATATTCCGTTCGAACGCGTTCCACCCGGAATGCATGTGCGGGCGTTCGGTGTGGATTACGCCCGCATACCGGATAGCCAAGGCGGACTCCTCTATCTCACGAAGTATGGTTGGCCCTGGCGACAATCGCTGCGACCGGGCGTATGGTTCGCGGAGGGGCGCTATCACCGGGAGGGACAGCGTCTGCGCGGTGGCACGGGTACCGTCTACCGACTCCAGGTTTCCGAACCCGGCGAGCCGCGCGTCGAATTGGTCGTCAAGGTCAGCCGTTTCGCCGAATATGTGCCGCTCTTTATGCCCAGCACCTTGCCGCCGAATCTGCCGCCTAACTTGGCGGAGGAAGCGGTCTTCAATAGTCCCTTCGAGGAGTTCGGCCTGATTGAGGATATGCGGCGCAGCCGGTTCGGGCCGCCGGAGCTGCGGATGCTGACCAAGCGCCCCCTTGCCATCTATTCGAGTCCGCGCCGCTACAAACTCTGGCAGTTGGGCCGCACCGAAGGACGCTTCCACGATTATGATTTGGCATTGCAGGCCGACCAGAAGGACGTCGACGACGAAGAGCGCGTCAGCCTCGATATCGAACGTCAGTACATCATGCTCTTCGGATGGGTGAGAGGCGAAAATGCCGAAGATTTGGAGATCGCCGGGGAATTGAGCCGGGAGGAGGTCGAAGAATTGACCTCCCGCGTCAACGATGAGTTGGATCAGAAGGGGTTCCGCATTCTGGACAACAAGCCCAAGCACTTCATTTTGCGGCGACGCCCGGACGGAACATTAGCGCGCCGGAAAGGCAAACTCGCCTATGTCCAGGTCGACTTCGAACTACTACAACGGACCGAAGCCTATCGGCGTCACATTTCCCATTACGACCCGTCGGTGGTCTTGCACGAAGAATCCCGCTAACTCTTCCGGACTCGTAATCCGGCGCGATTGCAGTACACTGCCGCACCATGAATAGACTCTTCCGCACGATTTTACTGTTTGGCTGTCTTTCGGCAATCGTCTTGCTGAACACAGGCTGCGTGTTCTGGCGACTAAACCAGTTCCGGGCGCAACTTTCCTCGTTCAGCGAAAACTTTCGCATTGAGGATCGCGACGTGCCCACCATCGTTGCCCTCAATCCCATGTTGAAGCCCGACGATCTGGGCTGGCTCAGCGGACTCGCCGCGTCGGAAACCGTCCAGCGCGATGGCCTCACGACGGAATACTATCGTTACATCAAGCAGATGCATCCCGACGACACGGCGGAGCCGGGTGACTACGACCTGATCATCCCGCTACACTTCAACGCAGACGACCGCCTCATCGAGATTCAGGCTCAGGAGCGTTTTGGGGCGATACTAACGGAGCAAAACTTTGATGAGGTGTTCGGGCCGATGATGGATGGGACCGTGGAGCGGGCGCGCCAAGCCACCGGCTGGTCCTGGGAGCAGCACCGCGTCAATATTCCAACCCGCACTGACATCGAATACTTCTTTGGTCATCCCACCGAAACCGAGGCTGTGGATGGCGGACCAAAATACATCTACGGCTATCTACTGGAAGGCAACGACGAGCGCTGGAATCCGACCGGATTCGATGTCTACGCCGAATTCCTGTTCGATCCGGAAGATGATCAGGTCGTGTATTCCGAATCCTACAAAGGCCGCTTGCACATCATCGTCGACCTGCGCGAAGAGACCAAGCAGGTGCAGATCCGGCGACTCTGATTGTGCTGAGGTTGTCAGCGCGCATCTGCTCTTCATTTGACCGCCGACTCCCAGTTCAGCCCGAGCTTGTGTTAGGCGTCGATATCGGCTACATTCGGCCAGTCGATTAGGTCGAATTCATCTCACTAGGAGGACATCATGAAGCGAGTTCTGAGGCAGTTTTTGGGTCTGAGTCTGGTTTTTGTTGCCGTCGCGCTCGTAGCGGCCTGTGGCGGTCCAGTTATCGCGGAGCAGCAGCCAACCGGCGGCAGTCCGCTGGAAGGCACGTTCATTGATGCCGAAGGTACAACCGTTGACGGGGCTTCGATCAGCGCGGAGCGAATCGGCCTCTACTTCTCCGCCATCTGGTGTCCCCCCTGTCGCGGTTTCACCCCGTTGCTGGTCGATGCTTACAACGAGCTGAACGCGGACGGGAAGAAGTTTGAGGTTATTTTCGTCTCGGCCGACCGTGACGATGAAGCCATGCAGCGTTACATGGTTGAATACAACATGCCCTGGCTCGCTGTTCCGTTCGACGACGACGCCCGCACGGCTTTACCAAGCGATCACCAAGTGCGGGGTATTCCGCGGCTCGTTATTTTGGATGGGGAAGGCAATGTCGTGGCCCAAAACGCCGTCTCTGCGGTCCGCACACGCGGCGCCGCCGCCTTCGCGGATTGGTGAGAAACAGGGCGGATGACCCTGCTATTGTAGGCCCGCAGCGAGGGCTGGCGCTGCTGGCTGGGATTGATTGAAATCGCCCGGATTCGTTCGGGATGACCCTGTTTCTTCGGCATGAGGTGAGACAGAAATCCGATTTTTTGAAAAAGTTGCGGAAAGCGTAGGCGCTCATTTCTCTTAGTGGGAAAAAGGAGACGATATGATCGCTAACGCTTCTACGATTGACCGACTGGGCTTGCTGGACCCCACTGCAGTGATGGCAAATACGTTGCAGGAGATATTCGGCTTTCCAGCCTTTCGTCCGCATCAAGAGGATATTGTTCAGGC
>SLAD01000144.1 GCA_007126995.1 Kiritimatiellia bacterium
ATCCCTCTTTGCGCCAGATATCCAGCATCAAGTTATACCGAGCAAGACTCATGCCCGTGTAGATGCAGTTGCTGGTCCCGAAAACATAGCCACCGCCAGGCATGCCCTGGGCGAGTGATCTTCGAACGTCCTCGGCAGCTTCATCGTCCGTTCCTGTTTGCAGCAGAGCGCAGTTCACGTTACCGATCAGGCACACTTTGTCCCCGACCAGACGCTTCACCTCCGCCAAATCGACACCGCCCTGTGGATCGATACTGTGCAAGGCATGAGGACGGGAGGAGACAAGCGAATCAAGAATCGGCATGATATTCCCGTCTGTATGCTTGATGACATAAAAACCCATTTCACGATAACCAGCCACCAACTCCGCAAGATACGGCGTCACGAACTCGTCGAACATAGCAGGCGAAAGGAAGGGATTATCATTGAAGCAGTAGTCCGAGCACAGACAGAACCCATCTACCGTGCCCCAGGACTTGATGCGTTCGCCTCTCGCCAAGCATGCGTCTACCTGGCGCTGGGCTTCGCTCTTCATCTCGTCCGGCTCATCCGCCAGTTTCATGATAAAGCCCATCATATCGTCTCCGTTGGGAAGCGAATAGGTTGCATCGCCATGAAGGGTAATCAAGTAATCCATTCCGGAGAGCGTGCGGACCTCCTCCAGGGACTGGCGGGTATCTTCTTCCTTCCAACCGCCGGGTGAGTGGTAGAGCATCCCCGCGTGGTCGTACCGGCGGGCAACGGCCACATGAAGATCGGCAACATCCCTCCTGTGCAGGGTGCGCTCCCGCTCCGACATCTGATCCCATTGCCGGTAGTTCCGCTGCGAGGGATGGACTCGGCCGAAAGCCTCCATGGTGAGAAAGAACTCCAGCTCGAAATGTGGAACACGCCCAACGGGTGTCTTCCGCTCAAGCGCGGCTATAAATGATTCTCTGGGTGTCACGTCTTCCTTTGGCATGGCTGGGGGCTGCAGTGAGTGAGGCGCGCGGCTATCGCCGTACCGCCTCGACGGCCTTGCGCTGCAACATCGGAATGGCCGCACAAGCATACACGCTGTCTTGTATTTTCTTCCTATGGAAGATTTCGGGCGTCTCCGAAATATATGCACAGGCTAAACTGAACACTGAAAACCTCTAGCCCTTAATCGCCCCGGCGGCCAAGCCCTTGACGAAGAATTTCATGGAGAACAGAAAGATGATCAGCAGCGGGATCGAGCTGATCGCGTAGCCTGCCATCAATTGGCCGTATTGTTTCACATATTCACCGTCCATACGGAACAAGCCGACCGGAATGGTGAGCAAGGCATCGTCGCGCATGAGCAACAGCGGCAGGATGACGCTGTTCCAGGAGGCGAGGAAATCCATGATGCAGACGACAGAGATGATCGACAGCGAAAGCGGCAGGATGATGTGGCGAATCTGTTGGAAATGACCGGCCCCGTCGATTTGCGCCGACTCAAACAGTTCCTTGGGAATATCCTCGATGAAGTTCCGCAGAATGAATACGCCCGCCACTTGTCCGCCCACAGCCGCCATCAGCACCAGGGCCAGCAGGTTATTGACCAGCCCCAATTCGCGGAGCAGATTGAACAGCGTCACCAGCGAGGCCACGGTGCCCGGGAGAAACATGGTGGCCATGACCATGTAGAAGATGACGTTGCGTCCCGGAAACCGGTACCGGGCGATGACATAGGAACACATCAGCACGATGACAAGCGTGATGGCCGTGCCGCTGAACGAGACGAAGATGGAGTTGAAGATGTAGGCCCGCACATTGCCCCAGGCAATCACCCAGTTTTCGAACTGCCATTCCGAGGGATGATCAAAGAACCAGGGATTGGCCATGAACTGTTCGTTGGTCTTGAAGCTGACCACCAGCATAATGAACAAGGGCAGGAAGGCAAAGAAGAGCACGAAGACCAGATATCCGATCTTCACCGTTTCCGCCGATTTGCTGACTTTCTCCGGCATCTTATTTATCCACCTTTACGTATTTCTGATAGACGATGGTCAGGGTCAGGATGATAACAAACAGCACCATGCCCAAGGCGCAGGCGTAGCCGAAGCGCCCCTCTGAAAACGCGGAACTGAACATGTACAAGCCCGGCACCATGCCCCGGTTGCCGGGACCGCCGTCGGGTCCGAGCAGGATGAGGAACATTTCGTAGCCGGTCAGGGTACCGATGGTCATGAAGATGAGGTTGATGCGCACCTGCGTCATGATCAGGGGCAATTCGATATGGAAGATCATGCCCAGCGGTCCAATCCCGTCGATGCGGGCGGCCTCGTAGACATCCTGCGGGATGTTCTGCAGGCCGGACAGATAGATCAGGACGCCGACAGTACCGACCCACGGAAAGCCCCAGAAGATGATGGCAGGGATGACGAGATCCTGGTTCCCCAACCAGGCCGGATTGCCGGCGCCAAATTGACCGGTGGGCGCCGTCCAGATATGCGCCAAGAGAACCATCAAGCAGCCCACTGTAATCACGCCGATCCCAATGCCGTTCAGGATCGGGCGGCCGTAGACGTAATCGGACCGCGAGCGCACGATTTCCACGATCACGAGCGCCAGCGCCATGCTCACGGGCAGACGCCAAAGGGCTTGCGAGAAGACCATCACGCCGCCGATCAGGAGGAACGGCCAGGCGATCCAGGCGGTCCCCAGTCGACGCGCCAGGTTGATCATCCAAAAGATCACGACAGCGCCCAGCGTCATCACGCCAGTCATCGAACCTAACGCACCCAATGCCTGTCCAACCACCAGCAGCAGGCCACCGGCCAGAATGGCGGCGTAATCCAGCCAGCGCGCAGCGTCCATTTGGTGTCGACCGGCAAAGGCGATGATCAACGCGCCCACATAAATCCAGCCCGCGACGCCGCCGAACAAAGGATCGAAGAATGTTTGCGATACCGGCTCGAGGCGGGTCGCCAAATTGGGCATGGCGGTATCCAGCCAATGCAGCCCGCGCATACCACCGGTGGCGCGTAGTAGGCGATTGAAGATACCGAAGTCCGGATCATAGAAACTCTTCCAGATCAGCAGAAATACCATGCCGGGGATGATCATCGGCACGACGAAGCAGACTTGGAAGATATAGCGCAGCTTGTTGCTGGTCAGACGATGCAACGCAATCGCCGCAAAGATGCCCGGCCACATCTTGAACAAATTGGCCACCAGAATAATACCGACCAACTGGAACGAGCTCCAGAAAAGCGGGTCGTTGAAGGCTTCCTGGAAGTTTTCCAGCCCGACGAATTCCTGCACCGTGGGCGGTTCCCAGCGGAAGGTGGACATGATAATGGCGTCAATGTTGGGGTAGTAGCTGAACACCAGCAGCGAAAGCACCGTCGGCGCGGCAATCAGGTACAGGACAGCCCAGAGCTTTCCGCGCTGCACCCATTTGGTGCGGCGATGCTCCCGGTCCAATTGCGCCTGTTCCTCAGCGGCCAGCTTATCTTCTTGCTTCTTCATGTCAGTCAAACGTTGGGAAAGGTTCGTCTTGATTGAAGGTGCGCCAGAGCAGCAGCGACGGCAGCCCTTTATCGGCATTCAGTGAAGTCAGGAACA
>SLAD01000184.1 GCA_007126995.1 Kiritimatiellia bacterium
CAGAACCGGATATCCCGCCCGACACCAGTTGGCCTCGGTCAATGTCTGGGCGGAAACCTGCATGGCCGCCGATGCCGCCGCGACGGCCTTGATTGTGATGGGCGAAGAAGCCGGCGCCGAGTGGATTGAGTCGCGAGCGGACTTGGAGGCGATCTTCTTTGTGCAAACAGTTGAGGGCGACGTGCACTTGTTTCGCTCGTCCGGCTTCGATCAGCGCACGGGCTTTCAGCCCATCTCAGTAGAAGACGCGCCAGAGGAATAAGCCTTCCGGAGGCGCAGTCGGCACGCGTGCCGTGCGCAATTTCGAGTGTAGGATCGTTTTGGCCACCACGGGCTGTACTTCCTGTCGGCCCACGCGCAGCAAAAAACCGCTTAGGCTGCGCACCATCTTGTACAGAAATCCGTTGCCATGTGCCCGAATCGTAATCAATGGCCCCTTCTTCGTGACCGATAATCGATAGAGTGTGCGAATGGTTCCATCGATCTCACGATTGGGATTGGCTGCAAATGCCGCGAAGTCGTGTTCGCCCTCCAGCACGGTGGCGGCCGCCTGCATGGCCTCGAGGTCTAACGGATCGCGCACCCAGGTGCGATAGAATCGGTCAATCGGCTGGCGGATCGAGCCGTTGTCGATGAAGTAACGGTATTCTTTTCCGACTGCACTGAAGCGGGCATGGAACGTGTCGGGTACGGCGCGAAGCTTCAAGACGCGCACCGCGTCGGGGAGTAGGGCATTGATGCCGCGCAAGAGGCGATCCGGCCGATCCGCTTTTTCCGGCCAGTCGAAATGGGCCACTTGCCCGCGAGCATGCACACCCGCATCGGTGCGGCCGCTGGCTTCGACGCGCACATGTCGGCCGCCAAGTTGTTTCAGCGCGCCTTCCAGCTCGCCCTGCACCGTCGTGTGACGCGGTTGAACCTGCCAACCGGCAAAGTTCGTTCCGTCATAGGCAACATCGATGCGATAGCGTTGCGGGGTCATGGCGTGGCAAACGGCTCGCCCGGCTGGGCGTCGAGGTAGTGCTGCAGAATGATTTGCGCGGCCAGCTTATCGACGACCTGTTTCCGTTTGTCCCGGCGCGCGCCACCCTCGATCAAGGCTTGCTCCGCCGTCAGCGTGCTGAAGCGTTCATCCCAGAATTGAATCGGAATGGTGGTGTGCTGCTCAATCCGTTCGGCAAACGCCTTGGCCTTTTCAGCGGCGGGGCCATGTGATCCGTCCATGCGCATCGGCAAGCCGATGACGATGCGGGTGACGTCGCGTTCCTGCGCAAGACCCGCGATCTGTTTGGCCGCTTGTTGCGGATCATGGCCGGGCACAACCTCGAGCGGGGTGGCAATCGTCCCGGTCGCATCACTGATGGCCAAGCCAATCCGCCGTTCCCCGTAGTCGATCCCGAGAAGACGCCCCATGCAGTTTATTCGCGCTCCTCTTCGGCCTCGACCTCGTCCTCTAGGTCTTCATCGCCGTTGCCTTCTTCTTTCTCCGCTACGTCTTCGTCGTATTCGTCGTCGACCTCGTCCTCTTCAGCGGGTTCTTCGACGGTCTCCTCCGCCTCAGTGTCGACGTCCGCGTCCGGTTCGGGCACCACGGGAATGATGATCTCCTCGCCGGGGATAAGATCGACGGGATCGATCAGGTCGATTTCAGTTTCTGTGGGCTCCAGCAGATCATCTTCCAGCGTTTCCGGCATCAAGACTTCGGGATCGATCACGTCGGTTTCTACCTCGACGGGATCCAGCAGGTCCGCGTCCGGCGTTTCCGGAGCCAGCATTTCGGGATCGGTGGGCGGTATATCCAGCTCGGGCTCGATCTCTTCGACTGCTTCCGTCAGGGGCGCTTCCGATTCCTCTTCCGGCCAATCGCCCAATTCCGTGATGCTCTTCTGGTATTCGAAGCGGGCGGCGGCCTCCTCTTCCGTCAGCGGGGGCTCTTCAGGGATCGCTGGCAGCTCTTCCTCAACAGGCGCGATCGGCGTAGGCGCTTCGGCGCGCTGGCCCAAACCGATGTACAGGCCGACGCCCAGTACGGTCAGCGTCACGATCATGACGGTTACAATCATGTAGATGAGGCGGCGCTCGGAGCGTTCCAGAATCGTGCGCAGGAGGTCCTCCGAATCGCGCGTGCGATCCGCCATGCTGGAGACGGTTTGCGATGTGCTCTTGCTCAGGTCATCCATCAAGGCCAGCGTCTTGTTGAAGCTGCGCATGCTCTCCATCATGTGGTCTTCATTGCGCGCCGCCGCCTCGAGTTGCTGTTTCAGGAGGCTGAGCGTTTCGGTTTGCTGCTTGGTCGCGTCTCCGACGCCTTTCAAGCCTTCCACCGCGCCGGGCAAGTGTTCCATCATTTCGACCAGCGTCGCCTGCGTCCGCGCTTGTTGCTCCATATGCTCGCGAATGGAGCGGGTCAAGCCAACCAGCTCGTTAAAGCCTTCCTGGAGCGTCGCCAATTGTTTTTCTTGTCGCTTCGGCTGCCGCCAGCGCGTCAGCCAGCCGCCTTTCTTTTCACCCGTATCTTCTGCGTTCATAGACTCTTGATCCTCCTCTGATACATCGATGTAGGGGGCCCCACCGGATTCGGTTACCACTCTGCGTCGCCATTCCAAAAATTGTTTCCACCAACTGGCCATCGTCTTGCCAACCTTTCACTAATCGTTGCTCGCCCCAGCATACCGCATCGCCTACACGCTGCAACGAGAAACTGCCCGGACAGGTCGGCCAGGCTAAGTTTAGAAGAACGGACACGGGTTAGGGAATCGCTTTTCGCCCCCAGCGAGCTTGCCTCGCTGGAGCGGAAGTTTTGGCTGGTGCCCTCTGCCGAAAATAGATATCGAACGATAGGAGCGAGTGCAGAGGAGCCGCCGGACTCGCTCCCATCTGTTTCCCGGTTTTAAACCCGGCGATCTCGTCAAACTCTTGCTCCAGCGGGGCAAGCCCGCTGGGGGCAAATGCCTCGTATTGTTTCGGCTCATGTTCCCGTCCATGTGCCAGGACAACGGAAGGACCTATAAGGGAAGCGGTCATGTCGAGCGCAGTCGAGACATCTCGATTCTACCAACAGCCGACAGCCTTCCACAGCAGGCCGGGACGAGGCGTGATCTGCATCTTGGCGGGGATTGAGGTGACGTGGAGAACGCCGTCCCTCAGCCCGACCACAGCGTCCAAAGTATCCCGAGCGCGGTGGCGGCGCTGAGCAGCACGAGCACGCCCACGCGCAGCTTGAATACGAGCAGGCACGCGATCAGGGCCAGTGTCAGCATGGGCCATTCCACGCTGCCCAATAGGGGCAGGCTGATCTCGGTCCCCAAACCCGTGAACCGGCGCTGCTCGGCGAACAACGCATTGACCGAGAACCACACCGCCAAGTTCGCGATCACGCCGACCACGGCGGCGGTGATGGCGGCGAGCGCGGCGGACAGGGCGTGATTGGCGCGCAGCCTCTCCACATAGGGTGCGCCGCCAAAGATCCACAGGAAACAGGGGAGAAAGGTCACCCACAACGTGAGCAGGGCGCCGATGATGGCATAGAGGAGGCTCGGCTCCGCCGCCGCTTGACGATAGGCCGCCAGAA
>SLAD01000218.1 GCA_007126995.1 Kiritimatiellia bacterium
CTGGTTCCAGTAAATCGGCGGGGCGCATTTTATTATTTAAGAGCCACCGTACCATCCGTGTGTATTCGGACTGCTTGAGGGGTTCAACATCCTTATCCTTTCCCAGTCGTCCACACAGCATCAATATTACTTTCGAGTCATCGTTCATCATTGTCATTTTATCACCTCAATCCATTCGTGGGGAATTCAAAGCCAGCGCCAGCGGAAACACGGCCTGACACCCGCCGTGCCTGAGGACGGCGGCTGCTACCGTGAAAGTCCAGCCAGAATCAGTCATATCATCTACGAGAAGGCACGGGCCACACGCCTTGAAATCCGGGTGCAACTCAAAAACACCATCCAGATTATGCGCCTGCTGAAAGCTGTTTTGCATCGTCTTCTGTTCCTCGGTGTCGCGTACTTTCCGGAGTGCATCGGGGAAACATGGCAGTTTTAGCGATTCTGCAAGCCTGCGCGCGAAATCAGGCACAAGCTCGGGCCGTCTTAACGAGGGGATACAGGCAACCCAAAGCGGGGCAGGCTGCGGCCCCCAGGAGCGAATCATTTCCACGCAGGCTGACACCAATTCATCGTTGAATCGGTTCTGGTCATACTTGCCGGCTGCCACCATATGCCCCCAACCGGCATCGCGCCAGAGACTAAGCGCACGTCCTTCTTCAGCTCTCAGATCATTTCCGATACGTCCTGAAAAACCATATGTCGGCAAAGCACCGCCGCTCGGCCACATTTTACGGGGTTCGAGCGGCTGATAGCTTCGTTTCAAGAATATAGCGCCCCGGTTGGCGAGATCATGGGCATATTCCGTCGAAAGCAGTGGATGGGCCATGCAATTCGCACACTTCCCGCAAGGGGTCGCCAGTGGATCGTCAAGCGCACGGCCAAGAAACTCCATCAGGCATTTATCATAGGCCATGTAATCCTGCATTTGCCGTTGTTCGTTTCTGCGAATCTCAGTGATTGCATCAATAAGTTCCTGATTGATGGCGTACCCTTCTGCCGTGGCCGTCACATTCCACTTGCTCGCGACCTTTACAACGGGAGATGGCGACTCGACCGATAAATACTTCAGGGCACTTTCTATCTGACCTTTCGATAGATTAAGCTGACTCTGCAAATCCGGCAGCGATAGGCCGCCGTGCGCAGCATCCAGCGCCTCAAGGATTGCGGAAACATGTTTTTGGGGCGGAAAGGCATTGCGCATAAAGAAATCGGCAATCCTGTCATCTTCCTCTCCATGCAGCAAAATTCCGTAGGCTTCCTCTACCGCCCTGCCTGCACGTCCGACTTGCTGGTAATAATGCACCACGGATGATGGCCGCTGGTAGTGAATGACGAAACCGATGTTGGGTTTATCAAATCCCATCCCAAGCGCCACCGTTGATACGAGCACGTTGATCCGGTCCTCGATGAGAGCCTGCTCCAGTGCCTCTCGATAGAATGCGGTCTGCTTTTTGGTTTCATAATCAGCAAATTCAGCCAGCGATAAACCTTGCCGCGACAGCGCATCAGCAAGAAGCGTATCTCCGGGGTCTGGCAGAGAATCGCTGTGGTAAGCTCTCGCGTCGATGCCGGCGATTCGAAGCCATTCCGCAACGCGCATTGCGTCTCGTTTTGTCAGGACATACACAATTCCGGTACCGGGGAGCGTTGGGATCACTTCCGCCATCCATGCCATTCGGGCCGCCGGGCTTGGCATCGTGATATTTTGCAGCCTGAGACTTTTGCGAACCAACGGACCGCGTACCAGTTCAATCCGGTCGCTGATCTGCGACATGACATCATGAACAACCCGATCATTGGCGGTTGCCGTCGTGGCCAGCACCGGGATATTGGAGGGGAACAACTGCAGGACACGAACAATCTGTCGATAATCCGGCCTGAAGTCGTGCCCCCAGTCCGAAATGCAGTGCGCCTCATCGACCACAAAAAGCCCCACATTACCGGCAATATGCGAAAGCACGTCCTCACGGAAATCGGTATTGGCGAGCTGTTCCGGGGACACAAGCAGGATGTCCACTTTGCCAGCACGAACATCTTGAACGATTCTGGCGCGTTCCGGCTTCGTTATCGTATGGTTGATTGTCTCGGCTTTCACACCAATTCTTGCTGCCGCCTCGATCTGGTTACGCATCAATGAGAGCAGAGGGGAGATCAGGAGACTCACGCCAGCACCTGAATCACGCAGCAGACGCGTTGCCAGAAAGTACACCATACTCTTGCCCCAGCCTGTGCGCTCCACGACAAGCAGACGCCGCCGATCCAGCAGGGCGTCAATACTGTCCCACTGACCTTCGCGGAATTCCGCATCCGGTTGCCCGAGCGCCGCACGGAGATACGCTAATGCTTGGTCCTTCATCTGAATCTGCCTTTATGATTTTGCCTTAATGCTTCGAGTATAAATGCTGGAGATATAGGTAAAAAGAGATGCTGATGGCATGGCTTGCCCACCGAAGACCCAGGTGGATTCAGGGATGTTGTAGCAGGTTGTCATGTTGGTGCCTACCCTTTAACGAAAAGGTAAATAATAAATCCGAGAATCATGAGACTATTGAGAACAAGGCTGCCAAGGGAGAGATACACATAGAATTTCAGCCTGCGCTCGGTGAAGGGGTGAATCTCCTTTGTCACGCGCTTCATCGCTTCAGCCATATCCGTCATGGATTTCGTGGATTGTTCATGCATGACCCTGGCAGATTTGAATTTTTCAATTTCCTTGACCATGGTCTCGCATTGCCGCTGACACTCATCCAATACATCGTGAATACTTGGCATCGTTGATCTCCTTCATTTGTTTTACTGCAATCCGGGAGCTGATGACCTTACGGTCATCCTCAGGGATACCTACCTCATCAAGCAAAATAAGATATTCGGTATGGTATCGAGTATAGAGTGTCTCAAAAATGGTGATAAGCGTCTTTGTGATCGTGTCGGCAGCAAATACGTGCTTTAGCGAAACGAGGGAAGACAGCAAGGCAACCAAAAATGCGAGGATATTCGCCTGCTCGATAGCGACTTGTCCACGTAGATCCTCCAGGATGGCCAGAATTACCTTGCGGTTGGCATCAGAGAGGACGCCTTGCTCGCGATAGATGAGAGCAAAGAGGTTAATCGCCGCCCAGTCGGCACGATACCGTTCATCCAGCAGGCGGCGGGTTTCCCAGAACAAGTGCTCGACATCATCGAAACAATCGACCTTGCGGATCAGGGCGGTCATCAGCGTCACATTCAGGTCGGCATCGGCAAGCTGCAGAAGACCTGCCGAGAACTTCTCGGATGAATCGAAATAGCCCTTTATCTGGGCTCTCAGGGTTTCTGGTGTTGCGTTTGTCTGACTACAGAACGCGACCATAGTGCGAATAGACTCACGCCGTTGCGACCCAATCTGCTCGTAGATGAAATGAATTAGGCAGGAAATACTTTTCTGGCTAAGCCGCCCCTGAAACGAATTGAGCTTGCTGATCGTCTCTCGTTTAGGCGTGGGTCGATACCGGGTAAAATAATCATGAAGATATTTGGAAATATGGGATGCCAAAGTCTCCGTCTCTTGCGTTCGAAGGTAATGTTCCACA
>SLAD01000343.1 GCA_007126995.1 Kiritimatiellia bacterium
GGTACAAAGCTGATTTAAAGCTGTCGATGTCTTTCAATGGAGAGGTGAAGCTGCGGGTATTCTGTTTTCGCAACTGATCGACACGATACGGCTAGCGACAAGCTGGAGGGCGGAGCTCTGCGACGCCGGGCAAATGGAATGAATCATTCACGAATAAAAGCAGTAAGCTCCGGTTGCTGCGGGCTCCAAGTAGTTCAACTCCAGCGCCATTATTTTTCACGGAAAAGAAAACGGCGACTATCGCGGTGGATAGTCGCCGTCTCCAGATGAGTCGCGCTAGTACAATTAGTAGCGGGCAGCCATGTCTTCGAGCGTGATCGGCTTGATCTTGCTCGCGTTTCCGGCTTGGCCGAAGGCGACCATGCGGTCGATACAGACCTTCTTCATCGCCTCGCGTGCGGGCTTGAGGTAATCGCGCGGATCGAATTTGTCCGGCTTCTCCGTGAAAACCTTGCGGATGGCGCCCGTGATGGCCAGACGATTGTCCGTGTCCACGTTAATCTTGCGCACACCGTGCTTAATGCCGCGCTGAATTTCTTCCACCGGCACGCCCCACGTCGGCTTCAACTGGCCGCCATTTTCATTGATGATGTCTTGCAGGTACTGCTCGACGGAGGAGGAGCCGTGCATCACCAAGTGCGTGTTCGGCAGCTTCTTGTGAATGTTGATGATGGTGTCCATGGACAGCACGTCGCCATCCGGCTCTCGCGTGAACTTGTAGGCACCGTGACTGGTGCCAATCGCGACGGCCAACGCGTCGACTCCCGTCTCGGCCACGAAGCGCTCGGCCTCATCGGGATCGGTCAGCAATTGCGAGTGATCGAGTTTGCCCTCGAAGCCGTGTCCGTCTTCCTTTTCACCTTCGCCGGTTTCGAGTGAGCCGAGGCAACCCAGTTCGCCTTCCACGGAGACGCCCAACTTATGGGCCATGTCCACCACTTCGCGCGTCACGCGCACGTTGTAGTCGAAGTCGCCGGGGGTCTTGCCGTCTTCTTGCAGCGAGCCGTCCATCATCACCGAGGTGAAGCCATTATCGATCGCGCTCTTGCAGGTCGCTGGGCTGTTACCGTGATCCAGGTGCATCGCGATCGGAATATCCGGGTACAATTCCGCCGCGGCCAGCATCAAGTGGCGCAGGTAATTGTCTTGGGAGTAGGAGCGGGCACCACGGGAAGCCTGGATGATCACCGGCGAGTCGGTTTCCTTGGCGGCCTCCATAATGGCCTGAATTTGCTCCATATTGTTGACGTTAAATGCTGCCAAGCCGTAATCATTTTCGGCCGCATGGTCGAGCAATTGACGCATAGGTACGAGTGACATGAATATTCTCCTTCTTCGGGTTTCTACTGAGCGGGCAAACACTACACCGCCGTCGTCATTTCGTTGCGCTGTACATTAATCAGGACATATCCAGCGTCAAGCACGGAAACGGGGGGGTGTCCTGTTCCGGAGGCCCTAAACCGCCGTCGTTACTGCGATTTGCTGTTTATCCCGCCCATTCAGGGAGCACCCTGTTTTTTATATCGGGGGTGGCCTGACCAAGCTGAATAGCTGGACCGCTATGCGGTAGACAAGTTCCCATCCGCTTGTTAGTCTCCCCCCTGTTTTAGGTGCGGCGTCGGTCAGGGGTGGCCCGGCAAAAGCGGCATTCGGGGCGAAGAATCCATTCAGGAGACCAAAAGATGGACATTAGTGAGATCAAAAAGATTGTTGAGCTCATGAAAGAGCATGACTTGAGCAAGTTTGAGCTGGAAGAGGAAGCCTTTCGGCTGGCGCTCGTGCGTGGTAGTGGTGAGGAAGTGCGCATGATCGCGGCCCCGGCACCTGCCGCTGCTCCGGCTGCTCCCGCTCCTGCCACCCCAGCCGCTGCGGTCCCTGCCGCCGACGTTGATGACGGCAGTGTCGAAATCAAGTCGCCGATCGTGGGCACCTTTTATCGCTCCAGTTCTCCGGATTCGGACGCGTTCGTTAAGGTGGGGGACACGGTCGACAAGGACACCATCGTCTGCATTGTAGAGGCCATGAAGGTCATGAACGAGATCAAGGCGGAGACCAAGGGCGTCATTTCCAAGATATTGGTGGAAAATGCCTCTCCGGTGATGTTCGGGCAGCCTTTATTCAAAGTCACCCCCCAGTAGGAAACGACTATGATTAAACGCGTGTTGATTGCGAACCGCGGCGAAATCGCGGTGCGAATCATTCGGGCCTGTCGCGAGCTGGGGGTCAAGACGGTCGCCGTCTACTCCGAAGCGGACGAGAGTTCTTTGCATGTGCAACTCGCCGATGAGGCCATTTGTATCGGGCCCGCTCCCGCCGCCCAAAGCTATCTTAAAATCGCCAATATCATCAGCGCCGCAGAAATCGCGGACGTGGATGCGATTCATCCGGGCTATGGGTTCTTGTCCGAAAACGCCCACTTCGCGGAGATTTGCAAGAACTGCAAGATCACCTTTATTGGGCCGTCCGCCGATAGCATTAATCGGATGGGTGACAAGGCCAGCGCCCGCGAAACGGCGCTGAAAGCCGGCGTGCCGGTGACACCGGGCAGCGACGGGCTGATTCGCAATAAGGAAGAGGCGCTGAAATGGGCACAGAGCGTGGGTTACCCCGTGCTCCTCAAAGCAACCGCAGGCGGCGGCGGCAAAGGGATGCGCCATGCGCATAATGATGTCAGCCTTGTCCAGGCTTTCATGACCGCCAGCGCCGAAGCGGAGCGGGCATTCGGCAACTCCGGCATGTACATGGAGAAATTTGTTGAAAGCGCCCGTCACATCGAGGTGCAGATCATCGCTGACCAGCACGGCAACGTGGTGCATTTGGGCGAGCGCGACTGTAGTATTCAGCGTCGTCACCAGAAGTTGATCGAAGAAGCGCCCAGCCCGATTCTGGATGCGGATACGCGTAAACGGATTCACAAGGCGGCCGTCAAGCTGGCCGAGTCCGTCAATTACGTCAACGCGGGCACGGTCGAATTTCTCTATGATGCGTTGACCAATGAGTTTTACTTCATGGAGATGAATACTCGGATTCAAGTCGAACATCCGGTCAGCGAAGAGATTACCGGGATCGATCTGATCAAGGAGCAGATTCTGGTGGCCTCCGGGGAGAAGCTCTCCTTCAGTCAACGCGATGTCGATTTCGACGGCCACTCCATTGAGTTTCGCGTCAATGCGGAGAATCCCTATACGAATTTCACGCCATCGCCCGGCCCGGTTGATTTTGTACATTTCCCCGGCGGTGCAGGTGTCCGAATAGATTCCCATGTCTACTCGGGCTATGAAATTTCACCCTACTACGACAGCATGATCGGAAAGATCGTTGTGCACGCCCCGGACCGTGAAAAAGCGATTCATCGCATGGTACGGGCCCTGCATGAATTCGAAATCGATGGCCCACATACGACGGTCCCGTTGGGCATTTCTGTATTGCTGGATTCGCGATTCAGTCGGGGCGATTACACGACGAAATTCTTGGACGGCTACCTAGCCGAAGGCACTTTTGTGCCACCCGATAATAAGTAAGGCGTACTGGCGCTGCCCGTTTGGGGAGACCACGCCGTAGAAAAGGA
>SLAD01000416.1 GCA_007126995.1 Kiritimatiellia bacterium
CCACAAGCCCCTGTGGCACGTCGGGCGGCTGCGCAAGGGGCTGGACCGGGCGCGCAAGGCCCTGGAGCGGGCCGACGAGAAGCGGCTGCCCCCCGCCCTGCGCGAGACCGCGGGCTCGACCCTCAAGACCCTGCGAAAGAAGGGGATCCGCACCACCGCCGAGACCGCGCGCCTGCTGCGGCGGATCGAGACCATGCTGGAGCTGTTCCAGCCCTTCGTGCACGACCACGACTACATCTTCTGCAATGACCGGGTGCGGGCGCTGTCGGCGAGCCTGCCCGAGAGCGAGCGGGAGCCCTTCGCCTTCGACGCCGACACCATCGACTGGCGCGACTACTGGTACAACGTCCAATACCCGGGCCTGTGGGTGTGGAGCATCCCGCTGCTTCGCGGGGAGCGGGCGCCCCTCGATGCCCTGCCCGAGCCTCCCCTCCGGCTGAGCCGCGCCGCCGCCCCTGAGCTGGCGGTGGCCGGGAGCCAGGCATGAACCTCCGCCAGAGCCTCGACCGCTTCGCGCGACGGGCCCGCAAGGTCGCGGTCGCCGCCACCGATGCCGATCGCGCCCTCGAGGCGTCCATGGCCAGCCTGATCGAGCTCGCCGCCACCCGCTATGCGGTCGATCCTGGCGCCCAGTGGCGGCCCGGCGAGCCCTTCAAGCTGCTCCTGGCGGGCTACTCCGGCACCCGCAACACCGGCGCCGACGTGCGCGTCGAGGAGATGATCCGCCAGCTCCGGCACCTCTTTGGCGACGAGCACCTGGAGCTGTCGATCCTGACCATCGATCCCGACAAGAGCCGGGGCTACTTCAAGACCGCCCGCCAGCTCCACCTGCCGCAGATCTTTCCCGCCTGGCTCGCGGCCACCGTGCGCGACCACCACGGGGTGCTGGCCTGCGAGGGCTCGATGTTCAAGTCCAAGTTCGCCAATGCGCTGGCCACCATGATGACCGGCGCCCTGGGGCTGGCCTCGGCGGAGCACAAGATCGCCGTCGGCTACGGGGGCGAGGCCGGACGCATGGACGACCACCTCGAGGCCCTCGTCGCCCGCTACTGCCGCGACACGCTCCAGATCTGCCGCAACGAGAACAGCGCGCGGATCCTGGGCAACCTGGGCATCCCCTGCCGGGTCGGCACCGACACCGCCTGGACCTACCAGCCCCCCGACATCGGCGAGGAGATCCTGCGTCGCCACGGCTGGGACGGGCGGCGGCCGGTGGTGGCGTTCAGCCCGATCAACGCCTTCTGGTGGCCGGTCAAGGCCGATCTGGGCAAGGCGGCCAGGCGCGTGCTGAGCGGCGCCCACCGCGACAGCCACTATGCCTCGGTCTACTTCCACAACGACGGCCCCGAGGTCAGCCGCAAGCAGAACGCCTACCTCGACGCCCTGGCCCACGCCGCCCGCACCTTCCGCGATCGGCACGACGCCTTCTTGATCCTCTACGGCTCCGAGGCCCTGGATCGCCGCGCCTGCGAGGCCCTGGCGGAGCGGCTGGACCCCAAGCCTCCCCTGATCATCTCCGATGAGCACGACCACACCGAGATGGTCGCGACCCTGTGGGCAACCGATCTGCTGGTGACGAGCCGCTACCACGCCGCGGTGTGCTCGATGGCGGGCCGGGCGGTGAGCCTGGGGGTGACCATGGACGAGCGCATCCGCAACCTCATGGCCGACCGGGGCACGCCGCAGTTCTCGCTCGAGGTCGATGCGCCCGATCTGGCCCAGGATCTCGTCGCCCGCATGGAGGAGGCCTGGACCGACCGCGAGAAGCTGCGCGACGGGATCGAGCAGACCGTGGTACGCAACCTGCGCCGCATGGGAGAGATGGGCGCGATGCTCGTCGATCACGTGCGGGCCCGGCACCCCGAGATGCCCTTCGCCGACCACCTCGGCGAGCACGGCGATCCCTGGGACCACCTGCCTCCCCTCTCCCCCCGCCTCGCCGCCCTGCGCGACGCCTGGGCCTCCTCCCTCGACAGCCCCCCCGCAAGGAGCGCTTCGTGAGCTTCATCGCCACCATCTTTGGCCACCTCGGCCACGACCCACAGACCCCGGCCCTGCACGAGGTCTTTGGCGAGCGCATCGAGACCACCACCCGCCAGCGCCTCACCAGCCTGATCGCCCGGTTCCGGGGACGGCTGCGCAAGGCCGGCGTCGAGCCCGGCGATCGGGTGGTCCTGCTCGCCCCCAACAGCGCGCGCTGGGTCGCCGCCGATCTGGCGATCCTGGCCGAGGGCGGGGTGGTCGTGCCCATGTACGCCCGCCAGGACCCCAAGGAGCTCACCGCGATGATGCACGACTGCGAGCCCAAGGCCGTCGTCGTGGCCGATTCGGTGCTCGCCGCCTCGGTGCGCAAGGGCTGGGCCGAGGCGCCGATCCTGACCTTCGAGGACCTGGCCAAGGGCGATCCGGTCCAGGAGCCTCCCCACTCCCGCGAGCCCTCGGCGCCGGTGACCCTGATCTACACCTCGGGCAGCACCGGCGAGCCCAAGGGCGTGGTCACGACGCAGGAGAACGTCGACTACATGCTGCCCCAGACCGCCACCGCGATCGGCCGCATGATGGCCCTCGGCCCTGAGCTCGACGGCCCCGAGGTCGTGTTCCACTACCTGCCGTTCTGCTTTGCGGGCAGCCGGATCGTGCTGTGGACCTGCCTGTATCGGGCGGTCGCCCTGCACGTGAGCACCGATCTCGACAACCTCGCCACCGAGATCGGCGCGGTGCAGCCGCACTACTTCCTCAACGTGCCGGTCCTGCTCGAGCGCATCAAGAACAAGGTCGAGGAGGGCCTCGCCGGTCGTCCCAAGCCGATCCGCTGGCTGGTTAGTGAGGGCATGGAGGCCTTTCACAAGAAAGAGGCCGGCACCGCCACCCTGCGCGACCGCCTGCACTTTCGCATGGCCGACCGGATCGTGTTCCGGGCGATCCGCAAGAAGATCGGGCCTCGCCTGCGCTGCCTCATCTGCGGATCGGCCCCCCTCGGCGAGGACACCCAGCGCTGGTTCCAGGCGCTCGGGATCCCGGTCTACCAGGTCTATGGCCTGACCGAGACCACCGCGATCGTCACCATGGACACCCCGGCGGGGCGGGTCGTGCCCGGTCGCGTCGGCCCCGCGCTGCCCGGCGTCGAGGTCCGCCTGACCGAAGACGACGAGCTGCAGGTGCGCGGCCCCAACGTCTTTCCCCGCTACTGGAACAAAGACGAGGTCACCGCCACCGCCTTCACCGAGGACGGCTGGTTCCGATCCGGCGACCGCGCCGAGGTCGACGATCACGGCAACTACCGGATCATCGGCCGGCTCAAGAACCTGCTGGTGCCGTCGAGCGGCCACAACGTCGCCCCCGAGCCCATCGAGCAGCTCCTCACCGAGAACATCCCCGGCGTCGAGGTCGCGGTCCTCGTCGGCCACGGTCGGCCCTTCCTCTCCGCGATCCTCTCCGGCCCCACCGACGAGGCGATGGTGCGCGAGATCATCGACCGCCTGAACCAGGACCTGCCCCACTACAAGCGCGTGCGGCGGTTCCACCTCGCGAGCGAGCCGTTTACCGCCGACAACGGCCTGCTCACC
>SLAD01000197.1 GCA_007126995.1 Kiritimatiellia bacterium
ATTCCAGCGTTGGCGGGTCATGGATCAACTTGGACCAACCTTTGAGTCCTTCTGGGCCAAGGGTCCAGTTGGCGGTACATTGCTAGGTGGTACACTTGGATTCTTCTTCGGTAGTGGACCGATTGGTAGAATGACTGGTGTAACTGTAGGAGCCCTCATCGGTGGTATAGGCGGAGTGTACGCTGGCGCCGAGGAAGCCCTAACGGGTGAAGTTTGGATTCCAAGACGTAGGCGTATTGAACGGGAGATTAATCAATACTTCGACATTCTTGAGTATCTCAAACACACACGTCTGTTCGAGCAAGCTAGGCGCAGGGCGATCTTCCAGGAGGGCATTGACCCACTAGAGTTCATTGAACGGCATAGTGCCGAAGGCGATGAGCGGATGATGATGCGCAGAGAGCTTGAGCAAATGAAACGTGAAGAAGTCGTTCATGGCAATGCGGAAGAAGCTAAGATTAAGCGTATTAACCAGATGCTCCGTGTTATTAGCGAGACCAAGGAAGCACAAGCGATTGGTCCCTACACACTACAAGCCCTACAGCATCATGCAGCCAAATCATCCACGCTCTATGGTGTAGATCCTTACGGTGCATGGATGGATATCTTCAGAGCCCTACCCTCCAAGGATAGGCCCTTCTTCCCAGAATTCATGAAGGCTTCCCCTGAGGAACGGGAACGGATACTACAGATTGTCCCCGAGGACCAGCGCCGTATCTATCAGGCTAAGTGGGGGCTTGAGGTTGATGAACGCCCAGACCTAGAGGCATACTTCAGTGAGCGATACCTGCCCGGTGCAGATTGGGCAGGCTGGAGCCCTGATGTTCACCTTGAGGATATCAAGTATAAGGTTATTAAGAATGAAGCATTAGATATGACCGAGTTTGGAATCTGGGAGGATGTTGCTAACCGTGCCCAGATGCTACAACTCGAAGCACCGGATATTCACCAGCCCAACCAAGATGTCCATGACATCAGGCGGGAGTTGCACAAGATTACTCGTGGTATGGGGTTGGAAGATGTATTCATAGAGGTTGTCATGATACCGGATAAACTTGGCGTATACGTTGATATTGATATCTCCGATGATATGATGGAACGTTTCCGCGAAGCCTTGCATGAACAACCTGAGCTGGCATTCGCCTAAAGGAGCCATGACCTGTGCCTTTCACACCCGAAGAGCGGGAAGCTGCCCGACGCCTTGGAATTAACATCACGAATATTGCCTCCGAGCCGGACGTACCTCGGTTCACCAGTTATATTCCTCGTACACGATGGGAAGGCACAGTGCCAGAGGAGATCCAGCGTTATAGGACTACGGAATTTGAGCGTAACCTACTACGAGGCAGACGCACAGCTGGAGACCATCATATCTGGCAAATGCTCACGCCCGCTACACACTATCAAGCTAGCCCTCAACAAGCCATTGATGCCTTCCGTAAAGCACGCAAGGCTATCGCCAGGGGCCAGGGTGCATACCTAGATGTTGAAATCCTAGGTGGCTTGGATAGGGACTTCTTCGCTATGACGGAGATTGCTGTCCAACACCGTAATGAGACATTCCAGCGTATTATTAGACCTACGCGTGAAGTAGAGTCCCGGCTACGCGGAATCATATCTGATATTGAACGTGTCCCAGGCAGAGCTACAAGCCTACGAGATCATGAATGGCGTGCAATGCGTGACCTAATTAAGTACGCGGATATGAGCCAGGGAGATATACAGGCCCTACGTGATATTAGTAATATTAGACCTGGCACTAGCCTGGCAGGACATACCGCCGCAATTAAGCGTGGATTAGACAACCTTATCGCTTACGGTGCGGATCCTACGGAGGCAGCACGTGACCTAAATGATTACGTAGCCCGTATCTCACAACGTGCCTACTTTGTAACCTTTGGCGGAGCCACAGCAGACTATCCATGGTTGAATGCATTCCTTACACAACATGGATCAACACCGCTAAGTACATCCAGGCACATGGACGCAAGGCAGGTCATTGAATCCCTCGGACTAGCCGGAGAGATTGATATGCCGGGTATGTCCAGGCAGAAGACCCTAGAAGCTATAGCTAAACGCTGGGGTGTGCGATCAGCAGCTTGGACACAGACACACGTAGGTGCTGATGATATTGGAGTACTACGTGATCTTGTAGAAGGCACAACTACCGCCCAAGGACTTATTCCTCGCGGCAGGGAACGTCTAATAGAGATGGCCTATGAAGCTCGCAACTTATACCGGCCAGGAGCAATGCGCGGGCTTGGACCAACACGCATCGGTACGGGCATGGCTTATAGCACCCGTCCGCTACAGATCGGCGATGAACTCTTCACGGTTGCTGGCATGAAGCAAGGCTTTGAGGAACCAGGCCGTGGCATGTACGATATGATCTTTGAACGTACCCACCGCCACGGACGTTGGGAAGCCACCGACTGGATGGACACTACCCTATATCGTAATGTACGTTATAGATTTGCTGGCATACGACCAGAGACCATTGAAGGGCGCCAATACTACTCTATGTTCTTAGAGGCGCCTGAACTTGATGCAATGTCTAAGATCACCAGGGAAAGTGTTGAAGAGCTACAGAATATCGTCCATCAGCGCACCATGCCTTGGCGTATAGCTGAAGGACTAGGCTATGACCCCTTCGTGCAAGTGCAGGATCCAGTAGCCCGCTCTACTGAACTAGTAAGGCGACGTGAGCTAGAGACAGCACAACGTGCCTACAGGCGCATACTTGATCCAGGTCGCGGACAGAATACTGGATATAGACTAGCTAGACGTTTGTATACAGCCGCCCAGGAATATGGACATACTGGCAGGATGCCTAGAGACTTAACCACGGCACAGACTACAACCGTCAGGCTAATGCATGGCCGCTTACACCAAGAGGCAGATCTAATGATGCCCGTACTCGAGGACATTGCTTCTCGCCACCGCAGCCGTCCTGAGGGCACAATGACTATCTTTGAACAAGACTTAGCCTTCGGACGAGCCCTGCAGCGGCTAGGCCCGCACCGTATGGAGCAACCTATCGCCCCTTGGGAACGACAACTAGAAATCCTTAGTGATTACGGTAGGGTAACTACACCTAGGGTAGCAGAGGGATTTGCCGCCAGGCGTGGACGCTACACAACACTTAGCTTAGCTGATCCAGATGCTGCCATGCGCACAGTTATGGGCGCCATTCGTGGTTATGATTTGGCTGGAACCGTTGATGAAGAGCAGATTGCTCGAACTAATATTAGACGGGTAGTTCACGACCTAGAACGTCGTGGCATCATAGATGAGGATGTTAGCAGACGTGTACTAGGCACGCCCACAGGAGAAGCACCACAACGTGTTGCTTCCAGGCAGGCAGAGATACTCGTACGCGCACTGCGCAACCTTAGCCCTCGGCATAGTGGACTCATAGATACAGTCCCCTTTGAGCATATCGGACGTCGCGCTGGAGAACTACCATACACCAGAGAACAGATTCAAGGATTGACCGATGAAGTCGTTAATGAGGTAATGTTTAGGCGTAGCTCCGTAGCCAACCGTATCTTTGGTCGAGACTTA
>SLAD01000023.1 GCA_007126995.1 Kiritimatiellia bacterium
ACAAAGATGTAAGATGATTTCCTGAGCGAGTAATGAGGAGTTGCCGGACTCGCTCCAATCGATTTCTCAGCCTCGGGCCTTTACGTCTCTTCAAACTTTTGCTCCAGCGGGACAAGCCCGCTGGGGGCATTTGGCTCGAGTCTGCTCGGGTCGTGTTCCTGCACATAGACGGCCTTACAACGCCAACGGATCGCCTTATGGCGACCCGATCAAGCGGGTTATCGTACCGATACCGGATACGAGCGCCTACTCGTAGTCGCTGAGTGGCGGACAGGAGCACACCAGGTTCCGGTCGCCATACGCATTGTCAATGCGCGCCGTGGCGGGCCAAAATTTATGCTCACGCACGAACGGCAAGGGGTAAACCGCTTGCTGTCGGCTGTAGGCGTGGGGCCACTCATCGCTGCACGCTTCGGTCGCTGTATGTGGCGCGTTGATCAGCAGATTGTCTTCCCGGCTCGCTTCACCGGAGGCGATCGCTTGGATCTCCGCGTGAATCGCAATCAGCGCATCGCAAAACCGGTCCAGTTCCGCCTGCGACTCGCTTTCCGTGGGCTCAATCATCATCGTGCCGGGCACCGGCCAGGAAACGGTCGGGGCATGGAAGCCGTAATCCATCAAACGCTTGGCGATGTCCGTCTCCGTGATGCCGGCCGATTCCTTCAGTGGCCGACAATCAAAAATGACCTCGTGAGCGACGCGACCGTTGCGACCGCGATACTGGACCGGGAAGTAAGGGGACAGTCGTTGCTGGACATAATTGGCATTCAGGATCGCCATCCGGCTGGCTTCGGTGAGACCGCTCGCGCCGAGCAGTCGCATATAGGCGTAGGAGATCAGCAAAATGGAGGCGCTGCCCCAGGGCGCCGCCGAAATAGCTGGCTGCTCGCTCGTGGCGGGTTCCGCCAACGGGTTGCGCGGCAAATAGGGCGCTAAGTGCGACGCCACCGCAATCGGGCCCATGCCGGGCCCGCCCCCGCCGTGCGGGATGGCAAAGGTCTTATGCAAGTTCAGGTGGCAAACATCGGCGCCAATACGACCGGGCGAAGTAAGGCCGACTTGGGCATTAAGATTCGCGCCATCCATGTAGACTTGCCCACCGTGCTCGTGTACCCAGCGACAAATGGTCTCCACGCCTTCATCGAATACGCCGAACGTGGAGGGATAGGTGATCATCAAGACCGCCAGCGTGTCTTTATGCGTGGCCAGCTTACGCTGTAAATCGTCCACATCGATACGGCCATCCTCTTTGCACGAGACCAGCACCACCTGCATCCCCGCCATGATCGCGGATGCTGGATTGGTGCCATGGGCAGAGGTCGGGATCAAGGCGACGCGCCGGTGCGATTCGCCATTGGCGCGATGCCAGCCCCGAATCGCCATCAACCCCGCGAACTCTCCTTGCGCGCCGGAATTGGGCTGCAACGAAACGTGGTCCAAGCCAGTGATCACCGCCAAGTCCCGTTCGAGTTCGGCGAAGATCTGCTGATAGCCCTCGGCCTGATCCTCCGGCACAAAGGGGTGCAACCGACTGAAGGCGGGCCAGGAAACGGGCATCAACTGCACGGCGGCATTCAATTTCATCGTGCACGAACCCAGCGAGATCATGGACGTATCCAACCCGAGATCCTTGCGCTCCAATTGCTTGATGTAGCGCATCAGTTCCGTTTCTGAACGGTGTTGGCTGAAAACCGGATGCGTTAAATAGGGCGTGGTCCGCTGCAATTCAGCGGGAATGGTGGTCGTTCCTGCATTGACCGTCGGCACCGGCTGTCCGGCTTGACCCGCAAAGAATTCCAACAGCTCGGCCACATCCGCCGCAGCGGTCGTCTCATTCAGCGCGATGCCCAGGGCGCTCTGACCGAACCGGCGCAGATTGATGCCGACTTGCCAGCCCGCCTGCTGGATCGCGGCGGCGGATTCCGTCACCACATACAAGGTATCGAAGTACGGTGCCTCTAAGCGACCGTAACCCAGCGCATCCAAGCCGGTAGCGAGATCGACGGTACGTCGATGAATCTGCGTGGCGATCGCCTTCAGTCCATCCGGGCCATGATAGACCGTGTACATGGCCGCCATATTAGCCAACAGCGCCTGCGCTGTGCAGATATTGGAGGTGGCCTTCTCCCGGCGAATATGCTGTTCACGCGTCTGCAAGGCGAGGCGATACGCCGCACGGCCGTCACGCGCCTGCGACACACCGACAATCCGGCCCGGAATCTCGCGCTTCAATTCGTCGCGCACCGCGAAGAAGGCCGCATGCGGGCCGCCGTACCCGAGCGGCACACCGAAACGCTGTGCGGATCCGAAAACGATGTCGGCGCCCATTTCGCCTGGCGGACGAATCAGCGTAAGCGCCAACAAATCGGTGCCGACCGCCACTTTTGCGCCCGCCTGATGCGCCGCTTCGATCAGTCCCGAGAAATCATACAGCGACCCGCGATCATCCGGTGTGTACAGCAATGCGCCGAATACGGACTCGTCAAAACTCATCGCGTCGGGGGGCACCGTGACCAACTCGATATCCAACGGTTCCGCCCGCGTTTGCACGACGGCCGCGACCTGCGGCGGGCAACGATCCGTAATCAGGAAACGTTGGGCCGCTGGGGCCTGCTTGCCACGGCGACGATGCACTCGGTGCAGCAAGGTCATGGCCTCGGCCGCGGCGGTGGCTTCATCCAGCAACGAGGCATTGGCCAGATCCATGCCGGTCAAGTCGGACACCATGGTCTGGAAATTCATCAGGGACTCGAGGCGCCCTTGCGCAATTTCCGCCTGGTACGGTGTATACGGTGTGTACCACGCCGGATTCTCGAAAATGTTACGCAGAATGGGTGGCGGAGTAATGCAGTCGTGATACCCCATGCCCAAATAGGATTTATTGATCACGTTACGATAACCGATTCCCCGCAAGTGCTCCAGCACCTCGTGCTCGCTCATCGGCGCCGCCAAAGGCAACGGCTCGCGCAGGCGAATGGTCTCGGGAATCGTTTCGTCCATCAGGGCGTCGAGCGATTCGACGCCCAGCGTATCCAGCATGGCCGCTTGCTCGGCGGCATCCGGGCCGATATGTCGACGGTTGAAGGTGTGAGGATCTAACATTTTAAGGTTACTTTCGAAAACAGGGATCTCTGCGCGCCGCGCGAACTCCGCATGCTTCTACGTACATTACTGTCTGGCTCCAAGCAAAAAATGTTTTTGGGGCACTACGTCACTCCACCAGCTGCCATTTCCTTCCGGTGCATTCTCTGGGCATATCTCAAGACCCTGCTTCCGGCGATGTGGTGAGGATTGGGATACAGCGCGGCGTAGCCGCAACCAAAGAAATTAAACCACGGATGAACACTGATTAACACGGATCGTTGCGAGCAAACTATTATGATAACTGATTGATAATCCGTTGAGTGAGGCACGGGCGCATCTCTGATTTTGCACGCATGGATGCCCCGGCGCCAGTAGGTCAGGCATTCCTGCCTGACCCGCGCAATCAAAAGAACGTGGTCGGATTCAGGAGAGACCAAGGGGCAGCGCTGAAACCACGCACGTACGCCCCT
>SLAD01000295.1 GCA_007126995.1 Kiritimatiellia bacterium
ATCACCCCAAGCATCCAACCATCGGCACGCTCAACGGAAGAGACGTTGGGGAGACTAATGGCACCGTCCACGCTGTTGGTGACAATGTCCGAATCGCCGCTTTGCAAAAGTTCGGAGGGCGCTGTGTAATTAAACCCCTCATACACATACAATGACGCAGGGGAAACCGTTGCCCACGCCACACACAAAGCCACCACGATCAAACGCTTCATAACGCACTCCTGCTATTCGGATTCCTTTGTTCGCACGCGACACACATCATGCATTTCACACTTTATCGATTTTAAGAAACCTGCATGCCCGAGGCAATCCACGAGGGTGCCCTTGATGCTTACTCGTTAAACGAAAGAAGGTCTCATCGAGCATGCCGACAGCCACCGAACACGCCCCTGCTCCTCCGGCTGATCCCGCGCTTGCGGCGCGTTCAGCGAACGCGCCCTACCAATCGCACCCTTCATCGCCACACTTACCCGGACACCCTTACTCGATCTGCCTTCCAACGAGCCGATCGCTCGTACTAAGTCAGGAACCGATCATCTTCCCGCGCTTGCTCCTCCGGCTCAGCAGGAGAGGCTGTCTCAAAACTTGGTGTATCATTCGTCTGCGGGGTTTGCCTCACCTGTCCCATGAAGCATCGGTAGGGCGAGGCTGCCTGCCCGCCTCTGGAGGGTCTCGCCGAGCCGCTGGAGCAGGTGCAGGATGAGGGTCAGCCCACGTGCTGATCATGCTCACGGCTCATCCAGAGGATTCGCCCCACCAAAGTGGGACGCGATCCGCATATCTCGTCGCACTGCGAAAAGTTTTGAGACAGCCTCAGGAGCTCCGCCCTCCCGGTCCCGTCACGCGATGGGAGGGTGAATATGCAAGCGCAGATACCGAACTCGCTTTGCGCCCCCAGCGAGCTTGCCTCGCTGGAGCGGAAGTTTTGGCTTTGCGCCACGATGCGAAGAACGTCTCGAATGATTGGAGCGAGTGCAGAGGAAGCACCGGACTCGCTCCACTCAATTTCCGGGCTGTAAGCCCCGCCATCTCTTGAAACTTTTGCTCCAGCGGGACAAGCCCGCTGGGGGCATTTGCCTGATATCTACTCGGATGATCCCGCGCTTGCGGCGCGTTCAGCGAACGCGCCCTACCAATCGCACCCTTCGGCGCCACACTTGTCTTGACTAAATGAGGCGGGCGTTCATGCTCATAGGCTATGAATACCATCCTGCTGCTGTTTGATTCGCTGAACCGTCACATGCTGCCGCCTTATGGCGGAGAGGGGGTGCATGCGCCCAACTTTTCCCGCTTGGCCGAGCACACCTGCACCTACGACAATGCCTATATCGGCAGCATGCCTTGCATGCCCGCCCGCCGCGAATTGCACACGGGCCGCTACAACTTCTTGCATCGCAGTTGGGGCCCGCTCGAACCGTTTGATGACTCCATGCCCGCCCTGTTGCGCGCGAACGGAATCGCTTCCTGTTTGATTTCCGACCATTACCACTATTGGGAGGAAGGCGGCGCCACGTATCACACCAAGTATTCCAATTGGGAGAATATTCGCGGCCAGGAAGGCGAGCCTTGGATTTGCGCGCTGCATGATCCAACGGATTATCCCCGCCCCAATACGGAGATCACCCAGAAACCCTTGGACCGATTGCGCCAAGACTGGATCAATCGCGCCCAAACGAAAAGCGAAGCGGACTTCCCGCAAGCCCAAACCGTTTCCCGGGGGCTGGAGTTCCTTGAGCGCAATCACGACACCTCACCGTGGTATCTGCAACTGGAAACCTTCGATCCGCATGAGCCCTTCTTTGTTCCGCAAGCGTATTTGGATATGTACGACGTGGACCTGAAGAAGATGAACGTGGACTGGCCGGATTACGATCGGGCCGGTCCCGAACGGCGCGAGATCAGCGAACATTTTCAGCGTCTCAACGCGGCGATGATCAGTTTCTGCGATGCGCAACTCGGACGCGTGCTGGACGCGATGGATGCCCATAATCTGTGGGACAACACGATGCTCATTGTGAGCACCGATCACGGCTTCCTCCTGGGGGAACATGATTGGTGGGGCAAGTGCCGGATGCCGTTCTTTAGTGAGGTGGCGCGCATCCCCTTGTTTATCTGGGATCCCCGCGCAAAGGCGGCCGGGGTGCGACGCCAGAGCCTGGCACAGTGGACGGATTTGTCCGCCACGGTGCTTGATTTCTTTGATCTCGAGCGGCCGGCCGCCATGACCGGACGGCCCCTGACGGAAAGCATCGCGACCGATGCCACGGCGCGCGAGTCCGCCCTGTTCGGCATGTTCGGCGGGTATGTCAATGTGACCGACGGGCGTTACGTCTATATGCGCGCGCCGGTTACGCCCGACAACGCGCCGCTGAACGAGTATACGTTGATGCCCACGCACATGAAGGAGTCGTTTACTCCAGAGGAGCTGCGCCGTGCGAAGCTCGTCGAGCCGCTTTCTTTCTCGAAGGGATGTCCGGTCCTGCAAATTCCCTCACGCGCCGGTGACTGGATGACCTTTCAAGAGTACGGCACATTGCTATTCGATTTGGAACAGGACCCGGCGCAAGAGCATCCCATTCGCGATGAAGCCATCGAGCAGCGCATGATCGAATTATTGCGCGAACAGATGCTGATCCACGACGCGCCCGCGGAACAGTACGAGCGACTGGGGATTTAGGCGGACTACGGCAACAACACCCGCACCCGGTAGAAACCCGGAACCGGTTCGAGGATTTCCACTTCCTCTCCATGCCCCACAATCAATTCGCCGATCTCGTCCCACTCGTCCGTCATCAAGTCGACGTTGTAGTGTACGCGATAATGGCGACCGGTTACGGTGGGGAAACGGAAGCCATGCAACCGGAAGACTTGATTCGTAGGTTCGGGCATGTTCCAGAAGAACAGCTCACGCCGGGTATACCATCGTCCGTCAATTTCCACGGGCTCGTTGTCGAGATTTCCAAAGACCGCCATTTCCCATTCGTCGTCCGCCCCGCTACCGGAGGTGTCGATGAAAGGCTCGCCTTCCCCATACGTGAAAACGGCGGAATTAACGCCATAAATATCACCGACGGAAACCAGGAATGAACCGTCACCGACGAGTTCGCCGCGCAACACGCCGGCGGCCTCATCCAGCACCAAGCCGTCCGGCAGATAGGAGGCACTGAAGGTAAGGTCCAGCGGCGTGATCCGTAGTTCGTCGAGGGAAATGACTGCTGTCTGGGGCCAGGTCTGGAGGAACATACCGGCATGGATATGGCCACCCACCTGTCCCGGCTCCGCGCTTGCATTACGGAAGTCCTGCCAGCCGGGCGACGTATAATGGGCATCATCCGTCAGGTCGCTCAAGGTGTAACGCCAACGGTTTTCGGCGGGATCGACATCGATGATGAATCGGTAGACATGGCCTTCCTTGAGCGCAATGCCGGTGTCTTGTCGCGAGGGACTATATGAACGCCACGTCTTGATGGTGCCTGCAATATCAAAGCCCCACGTCATGGTCGCCGCATCGGTGAAATGGGCCGCATTGCTGGGTTCCAGGCG
>SLAD01000094.1 GCA_007126995.1 Kiritimatiellia bacterium
ACCTTCGCCGATATACACGTCGACCCCCAAGTCTCGGAAGCGTGCGGCGGAATCATGATGGCTAATCTGCGCGCGGATTTTGCGCATCCGTTTCATCAGCGCAGGAAAATCCACCTCGTATCCATCCTTCATCAGGAAACCCAGATCGCGTCCTTCCCGTGCGCGTCCGATCAGATGCGCTGGCCCGAGCAGCCCCTTGGACGGCACACACCCGACGTTCAGGCAGTCGCCACCCATCAGGTGTCGCTCAATCAAGGCCACCTTGGCACCCAATCCCGCTGCGCCTGCGGCACAGACGAGTCCCGCCGTACCCGCGCCGATCACGACAAGATTATAGGGGCCGTCCGGCTCAGGATTTTGCCAGTCGGAAGGATGGACGTTTTCGATCAACGTTTGGTTGTGCGAGTCCTTTGGTTCCATCAGAGCGTTCTTCATGAGGAGGTCTCCACGCGGTCGTTCAACGCACGTTTGGCCAAGCGCGTTATGTAAAGGGTTACCGCAACAGTCGCTACGAGACCGACCAATCGCATGGCAGTCTCTGCCACTGGGGCTTCACGAGCTTCCGCACCCAATCGGGCCAACGATCCGATATACACATACATCACCGTGCCCGGCATCATACCAATCCAGGAGACGAGCACGTAATCGCGCAGCCTCACCTTGGTCAGGCCATAGGCATAGTTCAGCAAATTGAACGGGAAGATAGGCGACAGACGCGTCAGGCCCACAATCTTCCAGCCCTCGCGGCCCACCGCCACGTCGATAGCATCAAACTTGGCATTCCCTTGAATCTTACGCGCCACCCATTCGCGCGCAACGTAGCGACCGATCAAGAAAGCCGCTGTTGCGCCAAGGGTCGACGCGACGGACACAATGACCGAGCCACGCACCACGCCGAATAACGCGCCCGCACCCAATGTCAGCGCGGAACCGGGCAGGAACAACACGGTGGCAAGCACATAGACCGCAATGAATGCAACGGGGCCGATCCATCCCAGCCCGTCAATGGTGGCGAGCAGGTTGTTGAAGAAGTCCTGCATAACTAGTCAGCTACTTGCTGCGCAGCAGCGAGTACCGCCTCCGGATCAAGTCGTTCACGGTAGTCCGGATCGACATGCGCAAAACGGATGCGATGTTCGGTGTCCACAACGAAGACCGCCGGAACGGGCAGCAGGTGATGACTCTCATCCGATGCGTCCACTAGATCGATCCCATACTCCTCGTAGAGATCGATCGTCGCATCATCCACTTGAAAGGCTAACCCGAAAGCCCGCGCAGCCGCCATGGCAGAATCCGACAACAACTGGTAGTTAAAATCGGACATCCCCGCCGTTTCGCTGGCCTTGGCCGGCCGGTCAGGACTTATGGCCAACATCTGAAATCCGATTGCGTCGATGGCCTCCTCGATGTCTACCAAAGACGCTAAATGCCGGGTACAGTACGGGCACCACCCACCCCGATAAAAGATTAACACCGCAGGCTGGGCACCCGTGAGGTCGCGAAGGCGGACCTCCTCTCCTTCTGCCGTCCGCACCGCAACATTCGGCACCACGTCGCCCTCGTTTAAGGGTTCAGCGGCGTATAGGGGGAGCAGACTGCTCACCAGATAAATGAATACACACTTCTTCATGGCTTTCTCCTCTCTTCGGTTTTAATCCAGTCCACATACGAAACAGCCGCTTCATCTGTGTCATCGGAATCGTTCATGATCGCAATACGGGCGATGGCTGGCGGATCCTCGCCGAACGCCCGACGATAATCCTCCACAATATGCACCGATTCCTCCCTCCATTCGCCGACGTGCTCGGCGCCACGTTGCAGCGGGATCATGCGGGCACGGTCAGTGTACGGATTGGGATACGTGTCCGGCGCGTCTTCCGCACTGGCCCACACATAGTTCAGCGTACTGTGCGGTGGATAGTCCCCGTAAAGCAAGCGCGCGGCGCGGTATTGAACCCGTTGCCTGAACGATGCCTTCTCAGGATCAAAGTCGAATAATACATAAATGCGGATGGGATAATCATCGCCGTCTTTCGTCTGCACGTTGGTATTGGAGTAGATATTCTCGACCCGCCAACGCCAGCTCAATCGCGGGTGTTCATAAATGTTGATCGTTTGCTTGCTGACCAGCCCCGAAGCGGAGGCCTCGCTTTCCGCGCGCAACACGGAACCCGCATCCGTTTCTTCGATTCGATAAGTCGAATGCGCCTCAATGCGAGGAAAGGTCAGCGGCTCCCAGGCGTCTAGCGACTCAAATGACGCGGAAAACGGCTCGTCGGCGAAAAGTATTCCGGGCAGGAACGCCAAGAGAGCGATTGCCATGTATCGTTTGAATCCGTTGCCTGTTGTCATAAGGATAGGAGACTTGCGCGCCACAATTATTCCCGTCCACCTGCAATCGCTTGTGTCCGAAGCATTACAATGCCGACCTATTTCGCACTTGCGCAGTTTCAGCGTGTAAACTCCGTGGCCATAATTCGTTTATCCGGAATAAATATCCATCCTCGAAACTCACATTTGCAACAGTGAGGAGGGGAAAACAATGACAGAGCAGGATATTGGACGCCGTATATATCATTCCACGTTTATTGGCATGGCCCTATTGGTATGGACGATGCTGTCGGCGGACGCGCAGTCCCGCCTGGACTTCAACACCGAGAATTTACAAATTAACTGGCGTGATGTACGGGCGGGCGGGCCACCTAAGGATGGCATTCCAGCCCTCACCCTCCCCGCGTTTGTACCCGTGCAAGCAACGGGTTATTTTCGGGAGGATGATCGCGTGGTCGTGGTTGATATCGAGGGCGACGTGCGCGGCTACCCCTTCTCGATCCTGAACTGGCACGAGGCGGTCAACGATGTGGTGGGCGGCGTGCCGTTGGCCGTCATCTATTGCCCCTTATGCGATTCGGTATCCGTCGTGGATCGCCGAATCCAGGGCGACACCCTCGAGTTCGGAATCAGTGGTCTGCTATATGAATCCAACGTGCTGCTATACGATCGCACGCACAATGCGTTGTGGTCGCAGGTGGGATTGGAAGCCGTCAGTGGTCCGTATGCCGGACAATCCCTGAAGCATCAGCCTTGGAGCATCATGCGGTTCGACACATTCCGGCAGCAGCATCCGGATGCGGAGGTACTCTCCATGGACACGGGACATCAACGAAACTATGCTCACAACCCGTATCAACGCTACTTTGAATCGGGTCGCCTGATGTTTCCCGTATCCAAACGGGATCGCCGCCTACCGGACAAGGAGCCCGTGATCGGCATTCGCTAAAACGAGGTCACCCGCGCCTACCGCGTGTCGGACATCATCGACGCATCTGGCGGACGCGTAGAGGACAGCGTGAATGGACAAACGCTCGTTTTGGAGGCAAACCCGCAGGGAACCATTCAAATCATCGCACTTCCCGACGGCGCGCAGGCAGTTCACACCTTCTGGTTCACTTGGGCGGCACTTCACAGGGACACTGAAGTGTATACACGGGAATAATAGCGCGTTACCGACACTCTCATACACAGACAACGGTA
>SLAD01000291.1 GCA_007126995.1 Kiritimatiellia bacterium
GTATCGCATCGAGGTTCTCCTGCATGTCCAATGTCGCCGCCGCCAACGCATTGGTCGGACTTGTGCCGCCGGCTTCCGGGTCCATCCACGCATGTATTTTGCGATTGTCGAAATCCAGCATCATGACCACCCAATGATTGGCCGGATTGATATTCTGTCCAAGCAATGGCGCTTCATTGCCAGTGCCCGCCTCCAGGATCCAATGATCGGTATTGTTTTTGTAGCGCACCCTCGCCCAGTGCCAAGCACCCGCCGCTTGTCGTAAGATGATCTGGGTGCCCCAGTTGCCCGAACGCCGGCCAAGGATATAAGAAACCCACACTTGATTGGTGTTGACGCTTGTCGAATCGAAAGCGCGCTGCGTGTTGCTGCCGTTACCCGTGTCGGTCAGGCGCGCCGCGCGCGTGCCGGGGCTGGCGAGAGTGCCGTTTTTTGTGTAGGAAAGCGCGGGTTCGACCAAGATGGGGCTGGCGCTGTCCGCTGTTGTGCTCCAGGCTCCACCCCAACCCCAACCGGTGTTCTGGCCGTCCAATGAGGTATCCACGGCGCCACTGAATGATTCGCCAATAGCTGCGTGCGGGGCGAAGCCGGTAATGGTGGCCCATTCGGAGACGTTGGTAATGGAGTCGTCCAGTAGGTCGACGTCAAACGTCAATTGCGACACGCCTGCCGGCAGGTTCACGGAAAACGGCGGCTGTACCCGGGCGTCGTTGGCGCGGAGCAGGAGAGTCAACGGCGCATTGGTGTCCGTGCGCGACACTGTGGCTGCCACGGTACGGTTGCTTTCCAGCACGACGCCGGGATCAAAGGCGATGTTAACCGGCGGTGACGCCAAGGTCTCGGCGAAGGTGAAGGCGGGCTCGCTGTGCCCGAGATCATTATAGGCCTGCAGACGGTAATGCACGGTAGTTTCCGGCGTAAGCCCGCGATCCGTGAACTGGTTCGCGTTACCGGCCATTTGTGCGGCCACGATAGTCCAAGGTCCTTCGGCGCCGATCAGGCTGCGTTCCAGCCGCAACGCGTTGGCGGTGGCGGGAGGCGACCAGGTCAGCGCAATGGCGGTATGCGATACGGGTTCCGCATCGAAGCTCCCCGGCATCGGCGGCGGCATGGGGACGGTGATTTCCGCATGTACCCATTCGCTTTCGCCGACCGAATTCCATGCCTTGATCCGGTAAAAGAGATCGTCATGATCGGCGGCGTCAAAGTCCGTAAAAGAGGCGCTGTCCGCCGGACGATCCACCAGCGGAAGCCAGGACGTGCCGTCCAGGCTGCGCTCGATGATATACATTTCCTCGTCCACCGCGACGTCCACCCATGTCAGCAGGACTTCCTCGTTCGGTCCGCGCATCGCGACAAAGTCTTCCGGCGCCCACGGCACAGCGGGCGGGCCGGTCAGTTCGAGCCGGAGAGGACCGGAGGAGGCAATGGTCTTCGCCACCCCTTGAATGCAGATGTGGTAGGTCGTTCCGGCTGTGGCCACGAAGGTATGGCGTTTTGTGCCGGAACGCGCGCGCCCGCGCGATTCGCCATTCAAGTAGTCACCGACCCAGGGATCTGAAAGCAGCGGGGTAAGGCTCCCGATCGCATCTCCCGTAAACACTTCCTGGACAAGCCACGCTTGGCTGCCAAGGGTTTCGAGCGTGATATCACCGGAAACAGGGGCGGTCCAGCGCCACCAAACCGAACGGATGTTGGCGTCGGTGGGATCCGGATCGCCAACAAGCGGATGAAACCGCTGTAATTTCTCCTCGCCTGGTTCACGCGTAGTCATTAGATTGTGCCCTGTGGCGACCCAGCGGGATTGCTGCATGACCGTCGCATCGGCAAAGTTGTCGTTGGGCGCCGGGGTCGTCAGGATCAAGGAGAGATTGCCCGCATGGGTGGAGTCCGCCCCGATGTAATAGGTCGTGCCCGCCACCGCATTGAAGGACAATGCGCTCCAGTCTGAGTTAAATCCTCCGTTATCGGGGCCCGCCATGTTTTTATCGGATGCAATCGTGGTGAGGCTATTGACGGCGGAACCGGTGTACACGCCAATACCGGTTTGCCGCGCATGAAAATCGTCATAAATGTTACCGGCCGTGGAGACGATGAACGTTCCGGATTCCGGCGCGGTCCATTTCCACCACAAGGAGCGACCGCCGCTAACCCCGCCGTGGTTCGGCTCACCGGTTTCTTTTGTCGCGCCCAGGTTGCTGATGATCCCGTGGTATTCCGTGCCGATGATTTCCTTGGCATTTGCGAACAAATTATTGTCTGGAGGCGCCAGCGGGGCGAAACTAAAGTGAATTTCGCCCTGATGGGTGTTCTGCATTCTTTGTTCTTCGGTTTGACCCCATGCATGGCCATTGACCAATATGTAATAGGTCGTGCCCGCTACGGCGTCGAATGCTATGCGGCTGTTGTTATTGAAAGACCACGGGCTGTTGGAATAACGGTTCACCCGGCCGCTGTGAGCCACGCGGGTGAGGCTATTGACCGCGTGGCCGGTATATACGCCAAGCGCTGTGTGGAGGCCGACAATGGCCACCCCCCCCGGTTGAAGAAAGATCGCGTCCCCCAAATTTTCGGTAACGGCTGAGTCCTCTCGGAAGGCCAGGCGACTCCCGATCGTGTCGACCTGGTAACGGCCGGATTCCGGGGCGGTCCATTTCCACCACAGCGACCGACGACCCACGTCGACATCGTGACCGCCAATGTCGGTGGGCTCGCCGGATTCGAAGAGGGCGCCCCAGTTGTAGGTGATCTCGCTAATCCCTTCGGCCGGGATTTCCCGTGCGTTGGCGAACGTGACGTTTCCGGGAACTTTTTGGAAGTTGAAGATGATCCGCCCCGTACCCATGCCGTAATTGTCGAGGACGATATAGTAGACCTGCCCCTCCTCCGCCTCAAAACGCAGATCCGGGAAGTTCTGGTTGGCAAATTCGACATTGTTGGTGATGGCCGTCAATGCGCCGATGCTCGGGTTGCCCGGGTTGTTGGCGCGATAAATCGTGGTGCCGGTGGAGCCCTCGCTGATCGATGTGGCCACGGCGTAGGCACCCGCCTCGCCGGTCGGCACGGTGAACTTCCACCAGAGTGTGCGGTAGGCGTCATAACCGCTATGTTGACCCTCGCCCGGCTGGGCGGAAGCGCCATAATTCTGTGTGAGGTGTGCGAAAACCGTTGACCCGTCCAATTCGATCGCGTTCTCGAACAGGTCGTTGGGCGGTCCGTGTTCCGCGATCGGGCGCAGGTCAAGTTGGAAGGGGCCCACGCCTCCGGCTATTCCAGCGGGCGTAAGACCGGTCACCTGAAGATGGTAGGTCGTGCCCGCCACCGCATCGAACCGGAGAAAGGCATCGCGTCCAATACCGTTTTGCTGTTCCCCTTTTATGTGGGTCACGTTGTCTACGGCATCTCCGGTGAAGAGATTCAGCACGATGATCCAGCGATGTTCAGCCTTGTCCAGCCGTTCGCCGTAGATGCCGAATTCCCCGCTCGCCGGTGCGGTCCAGCGATACCA
>SLAD01000117.1 GCA_007126995.1 Kiritimatiellia bacterium
AGCTCGCTCAGGATGGTGACACGCGTGTGGCTTCGTCAGAAAAACGGCCCGCCCGCAAAAAATGAAGGGTCTCGCGGATCACCCTTTTATTTCGCATCAGAAACGGATGTGACACGTGAACGACGACATGGTCGGTCGCCCCAACCGCTCTGGTGCGCTGCACGGAAACTTTCCCGTCGTCGGGCCCGTCTATCATCACGAAGCTGTTGATCCAGTTAATGGATCGGTCTCCGGCTATGATGCCCAGCTCAAAGCTGACGGGCCCCAGTTGGTTTGGGGTAGAGTCGGGCGCGGTGCTCAGTTGATTGCCGGTCGGGCCGTGCATCGCCTTGAACCACGAAAAGTCGCCGATCCGGTCCACCACTTCACTGCCCTGATTCGGCGGGCCCAGCATCACCACGCGACCCAGATTCGGGATGGTGTTGGATTGGAGATACTGGCGCACGAGGATACCGCCGAGGGAATGCGTCACGAAGTGGACCTTTGATGCCTTCGCGATGTCCGGGTGGGTCAGTGCGCCAGATATTACGGTGTCGGCGAGATCCTCGACACGAGCCGTGCGTGATGGATAGCTCACGTTGTGCGCGGTATAGCCTGCCGCCTCCAGTGCTTTAGCCATTCTGGCCATGGAGCGACGCGTGCGACAAAGCCCGTGAAGCAGAATCACCGCTTCGGTCGCTACGGATACGGCCACGAGTAGTAAGGGAAGCCCTGCCAGCCCTGTTAGGTATGCTTCCATCAACTCTACGTTAACAAACGATCCAGCCTCTGACACGGCAAATTCAGTCCAAAGCGATTGAAGGTCAAGGTTCGATGCATTCATCTGCCAGATCGTGAAGTGCCTGCTCCCGTACTGCGCGAGGAGGCCGTGACATAAGATTCCCCCCTTGTTAGGGTGATGTCATGAAAGCAACACGCGCTACACGGATGGTGGCGGTGGCGCTCAGCCTGTGCGGTGCGCTTCCGTCGATGGGAAATGATACGACGAAACCGTCGCCGGCCATACCGGCGGCGATAACCGCAGACCCTGAACGGGTTTATGAGGAGGGTGCGCTGTGGCTGCGTGATTATCTCAATCTTATGCACGGCATTTTCATGACCGGCGGCATTTCCCGCTCCAGTGAGATGGGGCACGACAATTATCAACCGGAGTTGGCCGGGGACCCGATGGCCGATCGTGGTCGGCGCTGGGTCCAGTTGATGGAAAAGTTGGAGCAGTGGTTCATGGGGGACGGTGGAGCACTGGCGCCCCGCCTGGAACAAAGCGAAGACGGCTGGGTTGCCGCTGGTGAACCGCTTATCGCTGACTATCCCGACGCCGTCTATCTCTATCACATGCATCACCGCGCGGGGCGCTGGCGCGAACACGGCTTGTTCGACCCGCTGACGCAAGCCTCCGTTCTTTTCCAAAGCGACGCTGGCCGATTCCTGCTGGATCACCGCTACCGTGATGGACGCTTTTATCATGATGCGGATCTCACGCGCACTGATCTGGCGTCGATGGCCTATGGAATGGCGGCGCTAGCCACATCTATGCCTGGGTACGCTGGCATAAGCCCGGGGCGGCCGACGATATGGGCCGACTTCGCAAAGAGCGCTTGGCGCGCTTTCTCGGATACGATCCCGAGCAACTGGTCGAGATCGCCAGCGCCCTGCATCAAACGTTAGACGAAGCCTGGCAGGAGGATCGTCGCGCCTATGATTTCGGCGAGGGCACGACCTATTCACCATCTATGCTCGGTGGTCTGCTGCGCGGCAAGAAGGGGTTGTATGAGATTCTTTATATCTTCGGCGATGACGCCGATGAAACGACGGCCCGCCTGCTCTTTGACCGCACGGCTGCGATGCTGTCGGCCTTGCTTGAAAGCGATGATGCGATCCGAGACTGGGGTGTCCCGGATCGTTTGGCGTTCACGGAAGACGGCGTACAACCGGCATCCGACACGATCGATACGGCGGAACAGTGGGACCTCGTCAATCATCTCACCGACGGCTTCACATTAGTTCGTGAAGAGGAGGAAACCGCCCAGTTTTTCACCCGCCTCCAGCCGGAACTTCTGGACACGTTGGGCGCTTTCACCGATCGCTTGCTGGTCAGGGCACTGGATTATCAAATGCCCGCCGGCCGACTGGTGCGAACGCTTGACCTGGAAACGGGCGAAATCACTAGCCATGACCACACGGCCGTTGCGATTGGACGCTTCATCACGGCGGCCGGTAACGCGTATCGACAGGGATCAGCATTCGAGCGGGCACAAGATTGGGACAATGTGTCAGCCGAGGTCCAGCAACGCAGCCGGGACCTATATGATGCCATCCTGAGCCACACCGAGTTGCTGGAAACGGCTTTTCTTGAGCCTGACGAGTAGCCGTTGGAGGACGCCGTCACGGAATCCGTCTTGTCGTTCCTGCGGTGGCTGGGCGTGTTTCACCCCGTTACGGTGCATTTCCCGGTGGCGCTCTTGATTGCCGCCGCCATCGCGGAGCTGATCGGTCTGGCGCGTCGGCGACGCTGGTTCTTCGATGCGGCTCGGTTTTGCATTTGGGGCGCCACGATTGGGGCGCTGATTGCCGCGCCGCTCGGCTGGCTGAATGCCGGTTGGGATCTGGCCCATGACGATCAGGTGCTGGCTGGACATCGCTGGCTGGGATCATTGTTGCTCTTTTGGTTGTTGGCGCTGACGGCGCTCACCGAGAAGGTGCATCGCGGCGAGCTCAAACACGGGATCACGATTTATTGGCTCCTCCTATTCGGTGGCGCACTCTTAGTGGGAATCACGGGACACCTGGGCGGCATGCTTGTCTTCGGTGCCGACTATCTCGCCCGTTGAGTGGCTTGAGGCTCATTGCGAACAGCCGCTCAGTGCTCAGTGTCACCGGCCCGAATTTCGTTTGCCCATGCACACTGTTTATGTACAGTGGAGGATAAGAAATCGAACTTGAGGTGATTGTATGATGAGCACAGCTTCTCCGCCGTCGGGCACGTCCTCTTTATCGCGCACTACGCTCGTGGTGCTGCTGCTGATTTGTGTGGGTGCAATCGGTGTGGTGGTCTATCTGGCCTTCCGGGGCGGCGATGAGGCGTCGGAAATCATTGTGTCGTCGGTGGAGGTCGAAACCCCGGCCGCAGTCGAACTGAATGTGTTGTCGGTAATCGACACGCTGGAAGACCCGGATGCCGAGGCGCGCGAAGGTAATCGCTACAAGGTGTTGGTGGAGGACGAGGCCCGTGAGGGCGCTTCCGGCATCGCGCGGATCGGCGGATTGGTGACGTTTGTGCCGAACGCGAGCCGCGGCGATTTGGTGATAATTGAGGTGACCCGGATTCGCCGCTCGACGGCCGATTCGATTGTGATCGAGCAGCTCGATAGTGGGGTGGAGGTCCGGGACCGGGCCCGCCCAGCGCGCGAGCCGCGTGAGCCGCGTCGCGAGCAACCGGTTTCCGCCATGGTGGGCCAAACCTATCGCGGGGTGGTCGAGGATGTCGGCCGGGATGGCG
>SLAD01000360.1 GCA_007126995.1 Kiritimatiellia bacterium
CCCCACCGGCCACGTCAATCGCGGCAACCGAGACGCTTTGAAGAGCGACTCACACCCGGGCGTCTGCATAATCCGGTCGACAACTAAATCAACATCGGAACAGCATACACTATGGAACGAAATGACCGCTAAGCCCGTAACCAGTAAACGGCTAACCGCTAGCCAAGCGCGGCACGCGCTGCAGGCTGTTGCGGACCCTAAACGCGCGCCCGACTTGCAGCGATTCTTTAAGACGGGGCCGGGTGAGTATGCGGAAGGTGATCAGTTTATCGGAGTGGCCGTGCCCGAGACGCGGAAGCTCGTGAAATCTTTCGCAACGATGCCGCTGCAGGAAGTCCGTAGCTTACTGACCTCCCCCATTCACGAGGAGCGCTTGTTGGGCTTGCTGATTCTGGTGCGCGCCTACCAGCGAGGCGATGATGCGCCGAGAGAGAAAATCTATCGGCTCTATACGCGTCACTTCAAATGGATCAATAACTGGGATTTGGTGGATGTGACCGCTGAACACATCGTTGGCGCGCACCTGTACACGCGCGATCGCGCGCCGTTCTTCGAATGGGTCCGAAGCAATCACCTCTGGACGCGCCGGATCGCCATCATGTCGACCTTTCATTTCATTCGGCGCGACGACTTCACGGACACCTTGCGCCTCGCGGAACAGTTGCTGCATGACCGGCATGATTTGATCCACAAGGCGGTCGGCTGGATGCTGCGCGAAGTCGGCAATCGGGATCGGGCGGTTGAGGAAGCGTTCCTGCAAAAGCACTATCGCGCTATGCCGCGCACCATGTTGCGGTATGCGATTGAGAAATTCCCTGAGCCATTGCGGCAGACTTACTTGAAGGGCGAACGCGAGCGATAAGGAGATAACGTATGATTGAACCTACATGGGTCACATGGACGCTGGTCGTTTTCGGTGTCGCGCTGTTGTTCCCTCTTATCGTCTATGTTCAGCTTATGGTCCTGACCGCCCCGGAGAGTCGGAAGGCCCAGGAACTATGGCTCGGCAGAGGGCAAACGTGGCGCGACCGGACACACTTGGAATTTGCCTACGGGATAGGTTGGGCTGATCTGATCACCTGGATACCGCTCGGCATCATCGGAAGCATTGGTGTATTGCTGGGCCAACCGTGGGGCTATGGCATGTGGATGGCGTCGGGCGCCATCGCCGTCTATATCAACGTGATCCTGTGGTTTTCGGAACGCAAATACATCCTGCCCGCGCGCGGCGCCCTCGCGTACTATACGTACGAATGGGGCGGCTGGGTGGTATGGGGCCTTGCCGTTGTTGTCTACTCGGTGGTGCGGCTGGCCGGACTGGATGTTTGACATCTATTTTGATGCAGACAGAATCAGCTTTTGGTATAGTGTCTGTGCGAAAAGCATCATGAAAATCAAGGAGGTTTCATCATGAGTAAGCAGCGAATACTTGCCTTGGCGGGTGCGACAGGAGCACAGGGTGGCGGATTAGTGCGGGCGAAGACCTAGGCAACATGTTCCAATTCAATCGCGATTTCAGCGACTATTTCTGCGAAGCACGCGACCTGGACGCAGCGCGTGCGCTGCATCCAAGCATGCAGACGCTGGAAATGTGGTTGAAGGACAACGGCTCACGTATTCCGCTGTAAGGCGATACCTTCTTCTTTCATCCAAGCATGATCGGGCCATGTGGTGCGTTCGGCGAACGCGCCCTACCACTTGCACACTTCATCGTCAGCCTTGCGGCTGTTATCCCCCATGCTCCTCCTGCAGCGCGGACTTCAAGAGTTTCAGATTGGGATGTTTGCGTAACGTGAAGGGGATGACGAACCAGAGGATGGCGAACAGTACCACGGAGCTGATCACGGATGCGGCGCGAATCGTCGGATGGTCCGCGATCATACTGCTGCCCAGCAAGGCGGCGGGGATACCCGGCGGGATCGAGCCGATCGCGGTACCCAGCAAGTAGGAGCGGTGACGAATTCGGGTGACGCCCAGCAGCGCATTGGTGAGAAAGCCCGGCATCGGCAACACGCGCATGAGGACGACGGTGCGATAACTGCGATCATGAAAGTAATCGGCCAACCGCCCCATTTTCGGCCAACGCCGGATGATCATGGCGCGACCGCCCCAGCGGGCGTAACAGAACGGGATATAGCCGCCGAAAAGCAGCGCGATGACACTCCAGAACAAGCCCGGCAGGAATCCGAATGCCAGTCCGCCGATCGGGTAAATCAACATGCGCGGGAAGCCCAGCGACGTGACCAAGGTCGCCCCCAGCACAAACACTAATTCCGCGACCGGCCCTGCCTCGTCCAACGCTTGTTGGATTTCGCGCACGCGTTTTAGCTGGTCACCAATCGGGGAAAAATACACCAGCAGGATGCAAACAACCAAGGTCAACAGCCAGACGACCTCCTTGACGTTCAGACGCCGTGAGACGAGGGGTTCAGCCGGGACGGCATGCTCTGGATCGCGTGGGCTCATTTTGCTTGCAGACGATTAGAGGCTATCGCTACCGTCACAGAAGGTCAATCATCGCGGTGGCATCCACTCACGCACGCTCCCGTAGCTCAGCTGGATAGAGCATCGGATTTCTAATCCGACGGTCGCAGGTTCGAATCCTGCCGGGGGCGCCATGGCAGACGGGATGTGGTTTACTTCCCCGCGAGTACGGTGCGAACGGCATTGAGCAGGGTCGGGCGATCGAAAGGCTTACTGAGCGTCTGCACCGGACCTTTTGCTTCGCTCTTATCGATTCGTTCCGAGCCACATCCGGACATATAGATGACCCGCAGGCCAGGATTGCTTGCGGCAATCTGATTGGCCAAATCGTGCCCACTCATACCCGGCAGCACGACATCCGTCAGCAGCAACTGGAATTTGCGTTCATGATCTTTTGCGATCTGCAACGCCTCGGACGGCGTCGCCGCCACCAGTGTCGTGTAGCCCGCCTTTTCCAACCAGCGAACAAACATTTTGCGCACGGCATCCTCATCTTCGACCAGCAGGACCGCTACGGCTTCCGCGGTGGGCATCTCGTCGACGGGCTGGACCGGCGCCCCACTCTCTTCCACGTCGTGGAAGGGCAGATACAGACGAAAGGTGGTGCCCTGATTCGTGCGGGTGGAGACGTCAATGAAACCGCCATTCTGCCGCACGATCCCGTACACGGTCGACAGTCCCAACCCGGTTCCGCCAGCCTTGGTAGTGAAAAACGGCTCAAATAGATTCTCGAGTATCTCATCGGGGAGACCACAACCGTTATCCTCTACCGACAGGACGGCATAGTCGCCGGGCTGTGCGTCCGGATTTTCGATCGCGGCATCGGCATCAACCCGCGCGCGCTGTGTGGAGATAAAAATGGAGCCGTCGCCGTCAATGGCATCTCGCGCATTAACACACAAATTCGCCAGCAGTTGGTCGATCTGCGAGGGATCCATCTTCACGTTGATCTGTCGGGTGGAGGGTTGCCAGACCAACTCGATCTCTTCGCCAATCAA
>SLAD01000331.1 GCA_007126995.1 Kiritimatiellia bacterium
AAGACAAAACGCCGTCGGCGACCTGCTTGAACTGAGCAAGCGAATCGATGACTTTTCGGTCGCCAGCGATCGCCTGCTGCTCGTGGGTGCCGATCGCGATACCTGGGACGCCTATCGGACCGAGGCCGAGGCGCTGCAAAGGCGCCTTGATGAGCTCAGTGAAGGCTTCAGCGTTGGTGGCGATGCCGCCGCACAAGTCCAATCCATGGTCGGATCGGTCGCGGCGGCCTTGGATGCGATCGATGCCGATTCGGGCAGGCAGGACCGCGGCTTGGAGCCGCTGGAAGTGCCCGAGCGCAGTCGCCGCATCATGCAGCAGGTGGCCGACCAGGGCGGCCTGCTGGATGATGCCCTGCATGCCTTGCTCAACGAGCGGCGGCAAGACATTGCGCGCGAGGCGAGGTGGATCGGCGCCGTGCTTGCCGGATCGGCGCTGCTGTTCGGCGCGCTGTGCGTGGTCGCTTTTGGCCTGATACACCGGCGTGTCTCGCGTCCTGCGCGCACGCTCAATGAAACCCTGCAAAAGGTCCGTGCCGGCGATCGCAAAGCTCGCGCTTCGGTATCCGGCACGGACGAGCTGTCCCAGCTGGCAGGAACGCTGAACAGGCTGCTTGAAGAGCGTGACGCGGCCGACTGCGCTGCCGAAGATCGTCGGCACAGTCTGGAAAGCACGCTTGCCAAGCTTCAGGGGGCCCGCGACCAGCTGGTGCGGGCCCAGCGCGTGGGCAACATCGGCAGCTGGGAGTTCGACTTTGCGCGCAAGCGCCTGGACTGGAGCGAACAGGCGTTCAAGATTTTCGGCATGGAGCCCGAATCCTTCGGTGGCACGATCAAGCACTTCCTCCAGTTGGTGCATCCAGAGGACCGGGAATGGCTGCGCCAAAAGCGCTCGCAATGGCTGGAGCAGGGCGGCGAATTCGAGGCCGAATACCGCATCGTGCGTCCCGACGGCGAGGTGCGATGGGTTCATGCCTGCGCCAGTATGGTCAGGAATCCGGACGGCCAGCTTGCCTATTCTACCGGCACGCTCCGGGATGTCACCGAGAGCCGGCGCCAGCAGCTTCGAATTCGGCAATTCCAGTACTTGATCGAGGGTAGCCAGGATCTTTGCGGGGCCATCGACGAGCGCTACCGCTTCTTGTGGGTCAACCAGGCATATGCCGACTGGTTCGGCAGGTCACCCGAACGCATCGAGGGCCGTGCGGTCGCCGAGATCGTCGGTAAGGAGCATTTCGAAGCCGAGGTCAAGCCGTTTCTGGATCGTCGCCTCGCCGCCGAATGGCTGCGCATCGAGGTCGAACGCCAACATCCGGACCTGGGAACGCGCCAGCTGCTGATTCGCTACTACCCGATCGAGGTGCCAGGGGAATCGCGCCGCCAGATCGGGTTCATGCTGACGGACGTCACCGACCTGCGCGCCGCCGAAGCCGAAGTCATTCGCCGCGGCCAGCTGTTGGATATGGCCGGTCGCGTTTCCCGCTTTGGAGGCTGGTCGGTCGATCTCGCTGCGAATCGGGTTCGGTGGTCTGATATGACCGCTGAGATCCACCGTATGCCGGCCGGATATTCGCCCTCGGTGGAAGAGGGAATCGCCTTCTACGCGCCAGAGTATCGGGATCGGGTCACCGAGGTGTTCAGCGCCTGCGCCAAACGCGGCGAGCCTTACGACGAGGAACTTCAGATCATTGACGGCGACGGCCAACGGCGTTGGGTACGAACCGTTGCCGAGGCCGTGCGCGACGATCAGGGCCAGATTGTCCGGGTACAGGGCGCTTTTCAGGACATCTCCGAGAGAAAGGCGCTGGAGCTCGAGCACCAGCGCCTGAATGATCGACTGGGCGCGATGTTTGAGGCGATGACCGATGGCTTCGTCGCCTTTGACGAGCAATGGCGCTACACCTACGTCAATACAGCGGCTGCACAGATGATCGGTCGGCCGGTCGAGGAGCTGCTGGGTACTACCTTGTGGCATCAGTTTCCTGAACTGGGTGGAGACCCCGAAGCCATCCTGCGTAGCGCGATGGCCGAGCGCAGCTTCCGAACCATGGAAACGTATTTTGGACCGCTGGAAAAATGGCTGGAGGTCCGGGTTTATCCCTGGGAAGAAGGGCTGGCCGTGTTTTTCCGTGACATGACCGAAACCCGTCGGTTGCTGAAAGTGCTTCAGGCCAAGGAGGCGGCGCTGTGCGAGTCCCGCGATGCGCTCGATGGGGCACTCAATACCCGTCAGGCACTGATCAATTCCCTGCCAGCGCATATCGCCCTGCTCGACAACGCCGGCAACGTCATCGATGTCAACGACCAGTGGCGCCATTTTGGTGAGCAAAACGCGTTCGAGGACCCTGACTTTGGTCTCAATACCAATTATCTCCGTCTGTGTGAGCTTGCCACGGGCGAATGTGCCGAGGAAGCCGGCACCGTGGCCGACGGACTGCGGGAGGTGCTGGCTGGCGTTCGCGACAGCTTCTCGCTGGAATATCCCTGTCATTCGCCGGATGAAAAACGCTGGTTTCGGGTGATGTTCAATCGGCTGGTGGCCGATCGATCGGTGCCGGGCGGCGTTGTTGCCATGCATGTCGATGTCACCGAGCGCGTTCTTGCCGAGCAGCAGCTGGAGAAACTTGCCTTCGAAGATCCGCTGACCGGTCTGCCCTCGCGCAGTGGCTTCGTGCGACGGCTGCAGTCGATGTTCGATCAATCGGGATGGCCTGCTGAGGGCATCATCGCCATGCTGGACGTGGCCAGCCAGCGCGACATCAACGATGTCTACGGCTACGAAGCCGGCGACCTGCTGTTGATTGAGCTGGGCCGGCGTCTTCAGGCTCACTGTGGTGATCGGGGCCTTGCAGCGCGCGCCGGCGGAGACGAATTTGCTGTTTTTCTGCTGCCGAAACCGGGATGTACGACCGAAGACGCGCTCAACGACCTGGGTCGCGTCGTGGAGCGACCGCTCAAACTGGCTGAGCTCGATATCGAGATCAATCTATGGATCGGTTACACGGCCCTAGGCCAGCGCCGACGCAGCCCGGTTGGTATGATCCGTGAGGCTGAGCTGGCACTGTTCGAACACCGCGCTGTGGTCGGCGCGTCGCTGCCCTGGGTCGGGTATACGCCGGAGTTGGACGCCAAAACCAGCGAACGGATTCGACTGACCAGTGAATTGCGTCATGCAATCGAGGCCGAGGAATTCGAGCTTCATTTTCAGCCCAAGGTGGACCTTGCCCACGGTAGCCTGATTTCGGCCGAGGCGCTGATCCGCTGGCACCATCCGGAGCGCGGTCTGCAGCCGCCAGGGCTGTTTATCCCGATTGCCGAGCAGAGTCAGCTGATCGGTCCGATCGGCGACTGGGCGCTGCGTGATGCCTGCCGGCAGCTGCGCGACTGGCGCAGCGCCGGGCTTGATATTGTGCGGGTGTCGGTCAACGTGTCGCTGGTGCAGTTCGCGCTGGGAGATTTTCCGGTCAAGGTCCGTGCGGCCCTG
>SLAD01000333.1 GCA_007126995.1 Kiritimatiellia bacterium
AAAAGAATCGTCTCGCGCTGGCTGAGTTCATGACGCCTCTTGCCGTTGCCCCATACGACGACGCGGTTGCGCCTGTCTACGGACGGGTGAGAGCTGACTTGGAGCGGGCGGGGACACCGATCGGCCCGTTGGACACGATGATTGCGGCTCACGCTCTTTCCCTAGGGCTGACCGTTGTCACCGGCAATGAGCGTGAGTTCCGTCGCGTCTCGGGTCTGAAGGTCCAGAATTGGGCTGAGTAGTTTCATTATCCTTGTCGTAAAACTGAGGCGGCAGTTGATGAGCGGCCAAGTGGTCTGACATCATCAAAAAGCCCGCCCGCGAATCAACTGTCGCCTCCAGTTTCTTGGCTCACTTTCATTCATCTTGTTGGCCCCGTAATCTCGACAATCGCTTCCCCTGCTTCAAGAAGCTTGAGGGCGGACGGCAGCGTCGAAGTCAGGATCCTTCGCACATTCTCGTTCGACTCATTCTCGTTCGACGTGTTGCCGCAGGTGAGCCAGAGTACCTTCGGAGGAGGCCCATGCTGATGGAGAAGGTGAGGAAAGTCGGCGTCTTTCGTGAGGACGATGGCATCCGCTTTTCGGGCTGCCTTGAAGATCGGGAAGTCGTTGGCCTCGCGCAAGCCCAACTCCCGGACGGCTTTCGCCGGGAGGTCAAACGTGTCGGTGATCCACTTCGCTAGGGGATGGCGACAGTTGAGCATCGATCCAGATTGTCATGCCGCGAGCACCGGGTGGTCAATGCGCTTAGATGCGTACTGAAGGCAAGCCTTCAGATCCGCATCTTCAAGATCGGGCATCTCCTCCAGAATCTGGCTCGCGTTCAAACCTGCGGAATAGAGGTCCAGAACGTCCGTCACACGGATGCGCATGCCACGAACGCACGGCCGGCCCCCGCATTGCTCGGGATCGGTTGTGATGCGGTCATTAAGATACGTCATGATCGGTTTCTCCTGTTTGTCGCCAGAGTACCCGAAACGGAGCGGTTTGTCACATCGATTTCAGGGCCAATGGCGGATGGTAATCCGGCGGCAACAAGTTATTGAGTGGTTTTCTTGCTATCCTGCAACTATCTGCGGTGCGTTTCATAACCCGTTGATTACGAAGTATCAGGGTAGCGGGATTTTGTCGGGGTGGTCAATTCACGTTGAAGTCATCTATCACCGCAAAATCGGCGTGCGTCAGTGTAACCCGTGCATTGATAGAATGATATGGAGCGGGCTATCATTCGATCACCTTTCGTTAAGTGACGTTTCCGTCCTCGATCCTGTTTATGTCTCAGTGGCCTGATCCCGCTGGGCGAAAGCTTGTTGGAAAGTAAAGCCGAGTGAGCGTTAGGGGGAAGAGAATCTGGCGCTTCCCCGCCTCGCTCAGTCCAGCGCTATCGCCAACGCGTCTCAAAACGAAGTAATAGCTTATAAGCTATTACTCCATTTCGCCCGCGCAGCATAATAGCATATAGGCTATTATGCCTCTTTTCATCCTCATCTGCGTTGTCATGCCGTTTTCCAATTGTTGGAAGATTTTGGCCCACTTTTCCAATCATTGGAAGAAATTCTGGCCGGTTTTCCAATCGTTGGAAAACCGTGAACGGGGCTTTCCGGGGCGGGAGAGTAGGTGAAAGAAAAAGGCGAAAGATGAGGAGGTGGGTGTTCGGCGTAGCATGCGTTGGTGTGTGGCGAATGATGTCTTGTTTGGAAGTTTTCGGTTACAGGGTAACATGGATTAAATCCATGACTGCTGTTTACATGCTCCCCATCCTGCCCTAGGTTGCCTAGGTGATGACATGAGGCTCATGTCGGGGCGGCGACGAACTGCTGTGCCGCTTGAATTTCCATTCTAAATAGGAGGCAGGTATGTTTAGAACGTGGCTTAGTGGGCTCCTAACAACAGTGTTTGTGGTCTGCACGGTCGCTGCTGATCCGTTGCCGATTGCGGATAGCGGACACGTGCGACGCAGCCAAGAGGCTGTATTCAATCCGATGATTGGTATCTGGACGGTGGAGACGTCCTTTTCGACAGGATCCTCGCTGGAAGCCTCGTACGCGATGACCAGCAGTTCGGCCGGGCCGCTGACCGACATCCGCCGGGCTGTGGTGGAGTTTGATTTAACCGGTGTATCCGGTTCCGAGGTAGACATGGCCAACTTACGGCTGGACATCGATTCATTCACGCCGACATTTACAGAGCAAGTAGCGCTAAATGTGGGTTGGTATGGCGGCGATGGCGAACTAACCTCCGATGACTATGATAAGGAGACAGCGTCCCTCTTCGAAAATACCTATGCATCGACGAATGTGCCACTTGCTGTTGTCATCAATGTGCGCGATGAGTTACAGGAGGCCGTGGATAACAATGAGGACTATTTCACCGTGCGTGTGGCTACTGGCACGACGGGTATGGGCGACTCGACCGCTATGGAGTTTTCCGAGATTAGACTCAACGCAACCATCCCCGATCCACCGGAACCGGTTGGGCCAGGCATTGATGATATCATCCTGGACGACGAGACGGGTGAACTGAGCATCACGGTTCCGGGCGGCTACAGCTTGGAGGCGGTGGAAGCAGCCGAATTGATTGGGGTCGATGGTGACTTTGAATGGGAAGCTTTGGTGGAAGGTGCGGACTACACCGTCGATGTCGACGTAGTGACGGTCGATACGGACCAGGATGGGGAAGTGTTTCGCATGGAGCTGATACAAGACGATCCCTGAGCCAGAGTGAATCGGCTCATAATCGGTCTTCAGTCCCGTCTTGTCACGACGACAGGTCTGGTCGGGAGTTGCTGGTGGGGGCAAGGGCTGTTGCTTGAGATCCCTCGACGTCGTCCCGATACCCGCTTTCAGCGTGACCGGGACTTCGCTCGGGATGACCCTAATCTTTTTAAGGTCGTCCCGCTGCGTGATGGGATCGACTCATGGAGCTGCAGCATTCTCTCTACAACTGTTCCAGCGCGTGCACGACTTCCGGTGGAAGCGCTTTCTTGGCGCCGGACTGGCGATCAACCACCACATGTATGATACGCGCGGTGGCCTTGATCTCGTCTTCCTTGCGGTCCAGAATCTGGTAGTCCAGCGTGAACGATGTTGTGCCGACCCGCTCAAGCTGAATCGTGACCCGCAGTTTCTGTCCCGGGAAAATCGCTTGCTGAAAATCTGCTTCCGCATGAACAACGGGTAAATGAAAATGCGTGGCGCGCAAGATGACACCAATATCCATTCCCACGGACTCCATGAACGCTTCCAAGGCTTCCTGCGCCAAATTGAACAAGTTCGGATAATAGATGACGCCCGCGGCATCGGAATCGCGCAGGCGCAAGGAAGTGTGATACGTAAACATATGGAGCGTCCTTCCCGTTAGTGTGGCGTTTTCTCTATCTTGTCCAGTATTTCCGCTTCGGTATAGAGTCGGCCGAGTCCAATTCCCGGGCAGTCCTTGCAGGTCGACTTCCAAGCGGCCTTGGATCGG
>SLAD01000301.1 GCA_007126995.1 Kiritimatiellia bacterium
AGGCGGGTCCGACGGCAGGCTCGGAGAGCTCCGTCATAAAGACTTCCGCAGGCTGCGCCATCGCCATGGTCCGTGCAATGGGCTGTGCGTCAAAAGTGATTTCCCAAGGCCCGCGCCAATCTGACTGCCCGTCACCTCTCTTGATCTCCAGGCGGTAGCTGGCAGTATCGCCTTCCTTCCTCTGCGAATCAACTACTTCGTACATCGTTCCACCCACGCTAAACGGATCAACCCAAATCCAATCGGCCGTCACTAAGACATCCGATTTCGAATCCAGCCGCCACACGCGGTAGGCTACCGTATCGGCCTCTTCCGCCGCGACCCAGCGAATGCGCGCCTCTTGGTTCGCCCACGTGCCTTCCACCGAATCAATGAACGGACGTTTACCCGAAACGGGCGCAAATTCAGCGGTTGCCATCGCAACGCACGACGCCATCGCCACACCAATCCAAAATGGAATACAAATTCTCACGCTTAACTTTTTCCAAAACTTCATCGCGATTTCAGTGTTCAGTCGATTCGACTAGGCGAACATGACGACTCCCACAGCCTTACTCGCCGGAACCGCTTCGCCAGCGCCCTACAACCCACCGATCACACTAAGCGACAAGCGATAGAGCGCAAAAATCGATCCAGAAAAAATCCCAACTATTTTTCCAGAAATATACTACCGGACAGGATGCTTGTCTAGGGGATCCACTCATGTGCAGGCCGAAACCTCGCACCCCATCATCACCCTCGCTCTAAGTTAGGAACGGTCAACAAGGTGTCACGCGGGGCAGCCCTGACTTGGTGGACTCGCGGCGCAATCTCGCTTAGTAATTCCAACTGATGCGAAGCGTCCAGCGGCCCGCATCATACGAACTTGCGTCTTGGACTTCCTGCACAGCGCTGCGGGCGGCACGATTGTCGATAAAGGAGTACGACAGGCCACACGAGATGTTGTACCGCCACCACCAGTCCAGGCCAAGCGAGTAACCCCAGTACTCATCACGGCGACGGTCGAATATTAGCCCGTCCGGTTCGTTCGTTGCTGGTGCCTGGCGCGGGCTGCGATAATCGACCCGCCCAAAGAACAGCGACGCATTTCCCCGTAACCGTTCCGTAAACAGACGCCGGGAAACGCTGCCTGTCCAGCGCTGGTCTATGCTCGTGCTACCCTCCGCATTCACGGCTGGGCGCAAATCGGCGTACAATTCACTGGAAAACGTCGTGAAACCGAAAGGATTCACCTCACCATAAATGGCCGCCGTCCAGTGCTCGATATCTTCCAGTCCCGCGGAGTCAAAGGTCCGCCATTGATAGCCCACCCGGCCGGACAATGCGGTTTTGGCCGAAGGTTTGCCCCGCATACCGACCGATAGGTCATAGAACTCAGCGTCGCCATAGTCGTCATTAGAGCGCGCCCGCAAATCATCCCGACCCGCGCCACCTTGAACAAATAGCTGGCTGCGTGGTGTCGTGTCGTAATAGAGCCGCAGGGCACCGTAGTATCGATCGTAATCCACATACTGATCCGCCTCGAAATCGTGCCGCTCGAAGGAGCCCAGTGCCCCAACGGAAGTCTTCGTCGACACGCGGTAATCGAGCCCTAGATTTGCGATGTAGTCTTCTTTGACAATCCGTGCACCCACGACCGTGTCGACATTCTCTAACCGGCGGTAACCCACTCGTCCGCTGACATGGCTACGGGCGGTCACATAGGCGCCACCTAACGTCACCATGTGACTGACACGGTCATCCACATCATCATTATCCTCATAAATCGGGATGATCGCGCCGTAATCGACATATAGGTGGCGCGCTTCTGGTCGACCGAGGATCAGTGCCACGCCGGGTATGGCGTAGACGGTTGTCGCCTTAGTCCCCTCAGCGCTCATCCGCAGGTTGTCATCCCGCGTGGCGAGAACGGTCACACGTGGGACCACCGACCAACGAAGGGCGGGCACGTAAAAGGGATCGAAGACCGGATCGCCCGAATCCAGATAAAATGCGGTGTCAGCGCCCCGTGTGTAGAATCCGGCGGTGTAATAGTCCGTACTGCCCCAACTGTTTGCCAGCGCGAGACCCAATAGCCCGACGGCCATATAAATTGTCCGATATTGTTTCATCATTTAACGGCCGTCCAAGTAGCGGAATGCGCGAATCAATTCTATCTCGCGTTCATCATAGGCTTCTCTGTCTTGGGTAAACACATCATGCTGCCACACGTCCGGTTGCTCGGGGTCCCGGTGGGCATCATCCTGAATCCACATCTGCGTCCGGCCTTGCACCAATCCACGGTTGAACCATCCGGCACCGTAATTGGCGAAGATCGGCAAAATCTCCTCGAAGTTGCTCTCCCGTTGGCGCATCAACCAATCCGAAACCACCACCGGGCGATTGAAGCGCAGCATCAGCCGCAGTTGTGCCGCCACCACTTCAGCATTCTCAAAGGTGTGGAAGGTGATCAAATCGGATCGCTCCAGCTTTCGCGCCGACATCGGGCTGCCGAAATCGCGCCAGGCGGGCACGGCCAACGGCTGGCGTGGATTCACATCGCGCACCCAATCGATGGCCTGATCCATCAGCGGCAGACTTTCCTCCCAGAGGCCGTCATTGCCAGCCGTATTATAAACATCCCAGTACAGTACCCGGCGATCGCGCTTGAGCTGGCCCACGACGGCTTCGACATACTCTTGCAAGCGCGGCCAGCGGTTTTCATCAGAAACGGCGGATCGTCCCGGACTAGGCGTCCAGCGCGCATTGTGCGCATCGGGGATGGGATCACCCTGCGGCCCGACCTGAGGATCAGTGCCCGCACGGTTCAAGTCATCAAACAAAACGGGCACAACGCTCAAGCCATTGTCTGCGGCCACGCCCAAAAACTCGTCCAATCGATCCAAAAATCCGTCCGGATCAGCGTTCCATACGGCATGCTGCAAGATCACGCGGACCGCCGTATAGCCTGCCGCCTGCGCCAGGGCAAGCTCCTCGTCGATTACATCCAGATCGAAGGTCTCTTCCATCCACATCTCGGTCGAGTTAACGGCCGTGCTCTGGATGTAATTCACGCCGCGGATAACACCGACATCATCCCACCATCGCCAAATCCGGTCTTCCGACCATCGTCGGCCATCGCCCACCGTTAACGGCGCAGGAACGATCGGCGCCGCTGTTGCAGCCACCGGTAATCGGAACGCCGGGCTGACGTCAACAATTAAGCCCTGGGCCCCAAGATAGATGGGAGGTCCATCCAATCCCAGATATTGAGCGATGCCTGCACGATCATACCCACGGACAACATGGAAGAAGGGCTCGATATCACGGAAGATATCGCGGCACAGTACAAATCGATGCAACCACGTAGGCGGATCATCATCCTCCGATACGCCTCTGGAATGAAGCAGGGCGGCATTGCCCTCGCTCAATTCGAGCGAATCGCCAGCCTCCGTGAGGACATTGA
>SLAD01000231.1 GCA_007126995.1 Kiritimatiellia bacterium
ATTTAGGAGTGTGGTGATCTCTCGATAGTGGCGCGGTTCTTGTTCTGTCTCAAGCAGCTCGCTCAAAAGGTGATCGAGGGCAGGGGATGTGGTCAGGTAGTGTTGATCGATTGTGCTGATGATCTCCGGCACCTGTTCGATCACCTTGGCCAATGCGGCGGGCGCGGTAAGTGTAATCTGCGCTTGAATCGCGTTCCATAGCCTTGGCAAACTGGCCGGTTCGTGTTGCCGATTCAGCCACTCGACCGCCTTTCGCACCGCCCCGTCAATTTCCGCATTCGTATGGATATGGAACAACTGGTTATGCTGTTGGAAGTAGTGGGCATCGATATCGTGTAGCAGCAGGAAGACCGAACAGGGGTTAAGCCCGACCAGCCAGGACTGTCCTTCCAAGTCCTGTATGTCGGTTGTGTTCGCGATGCCTTGGCGCGCCTCGATGAAAGCCCGCAAATAGCGCAGGAATGGGGACAGACAATGGCGCGGCAGGTGGGCGCGTAGCGAAAGGAAGGCCTGCGCTTCGACCTGGCGAATGCGTTCGCGGGTCAGGTTTAATTCGTTCCCGATCTCGTGCAAGGTCATAAACTTGCGCGAAGGCACCGGATCGGGACGATACAGCCCGTACCGTCGAAGCAGCACGGCCCAGTTTTCAGGGTCAATGAAAGGCTCAATCGCGTCGGGTAGGGTAAGGAAATAGCATTGTCCAGCGGCAATTTCCTGGCAGCGGGTCCAGAAGCGGCGCACTTCGTCCACGGATGTCGGGCCGATCGAGGCCATGCCGATCAGTTCGGCGTCGCTGCGCGTGCGGAGCTCCTGCACGGTCTCCACACCGGCGCGTGCGGCGGCATTAACGACCCGCGTGGAAAACCCGGCCTCCCGGATCATCCACCGGTCCATCTCACCCAATGGCATGGCAGGCACCGTAAACATCGTGGTCCGTCCCAGACACGTTGAGCCTAGCCGATCCGCCCGCCAGCGTCAGCCTTTTTATGCGATCGAACGGCTTGACGCGGGTTTCTCGCCTTTTCAGGCTCGACGCTGGCGGGCGATTATGCGAAATCTCCGCGGTTTTATGACCGAACCGGGCACATTCGAGATCACTCACCAGGACACCACCACGCAAGCGCGGTGCGGCCGCTTGACCACCGCGCATGGTGTGGTCGAGACGCCGGTGTTCATGCCGGTCGGCACGCAGGCCACCGTCAAAACGATGACTCCGGAAGAGGTGGAGGCGTTCGGCTACCGGATTATTCTCGGGAACACCTATCATTTGGGCGAGCGCCCGGGCGTCGAAATCATCGAGCGGGCCGGCGGGTTGCATCGGTTCATGGGCTGGGACCACGCCATTCTGACCGATAGCGGCGGGTTTCAGGTGTTTAGTTTGGCGGAGCTGCGCAAGATTGAGCCGGACGGCGTGCGTTTCAAGTCGCACGTGAACGGCGCCCCGCGCTTCATGGGGCCGGTCGAATCGATGCGGATTCAGCGGGGGCTGGGATCGGATATTGCGATGGTATTCGACGAGTGTCCGCCTTATCCGTGCGACCGGGAATATGCTTGCAAGGCCGTGGAGCGAACCCTAGCATGGGCGACTTTATGTGCAGAGCAGCCTCGGGCGCCAGGCCAATTGGTTTTCGGCATCGTCCAGGGTGGCGTGCATGCAGATTTACGGGAGCAGTGTGCCAAGGGACTTTTGGCGCTCGGTTTTGACGGGTATGCGATTGGCGGCGTCAGCGTTGGCGAGCCGGATGCCTTGATCCTGCCGAGCGTACAACATGCCGTCGGTCACATTCCGGTGGAACGGCCTCGCTATCTCATGGGAGTGGGTTATCTTCCACAAATCGTGGAATCCGTGGCGCTCGGTGTCGACATGTTTGATTGTGTCATGCCGACGCGATTTGCGCGGAATGGCACGGTGTTCACGCGGCTGGGGCGCTACCCGGTCAAAGCTGCCGCATATAAAGAGGACGACCAGCCGCTGGAAGCGGACTGTTCGTGTTATGTCTGCAGCAAGTTTAGTCGCGCGTATGTGCGGCACTTGTGTGCGGTCAATGAAGTGTTGGGTGCGCGCTTGATTACCTGGCATAACCTGCATTGTTATGCCGTGTGTATGCAGGAGGTGCGCGACGCCATCAAAGCAGGAACATTTGAAGCATATAAAAAGGCTTTTTTAGCCAATTATCATGAGATCCGGGAGGATCACTTAGCGAAACGATAAGGAGTTTGTTTTATGGACACCCTATTCACAATCTTAGCAATGGCGGGGGGCGGCACTGCAGAAGAGCAGTCTCCGATCTACATGTTCGGCCCACTCCTGTTGATGGTGCTGATCTTCTACTTTCTACTCATTCGCCCCCAGCAACGTCGCGAAAAGGAGCGGCGCGAAATGATCAATAAGGTGAAGACCGGTGATCGTGTGCTGTTCGGTGGCGGCCTGATTGGTGTTGTCTCCAACGCCAACGAAAACACGCTGACCATAAAGATTGCCGACAAGGTTAAGGTGGATGCAGTGCGCGGTTCCGTCACCCAAGTGCTGGGCAAGGGCGATGATGTGCCCTCCGACGTGCCGCAGCGTTAACGCAGAGAATTTATTCGCAGTAATCAAGCAAGGAAAACGTCATGGATAAGAACGCTATATGGAAATGGCTCTTGTTGGTCGGGTTGTTGGCCTGGTCAATGGTGCTCGTCTACCCGATATCGGAAAAAGTTAGGCTAGGCTTGGATCTACAAGGCGGTATCAGCTTCCTGTTGGAGGTCCAAACCGAGGAGCTGGAGGAAGAGGCCATTCGAGACGCACGGGACCGGGCGCTGGAGGTCATTCGCAATCGCGTCGACTTGATGGGGACGGAAGAGCCCATCATCTATCCGGAACCCCGCAGTAACCGAATCGTGGTGCAGATTCCGGGACTGGACGCGGCCAATCGCGATTGGGCGGTGCGAACATTGGAAAGCGCCGCCTTCCTGGAATTCCGTATGGTGCACGAGGATAACGCCCGTTTGGTGCGTCGCCTCTTTGATGACGGGCGCGCTCCGGAAGGCTATCGCATCGGCACCCGTGACGGTCGCTCGGTCTTTCTGCGTGCGGACGACGCCGAGCGCGTGGATCGCCATACCCAGCGTGAGGTGCTGGATCGCCTGCGCACCTTCCACGCACCGCCCGGCTACGATTTCATGCTCATGCGTCGCGGCGACGAGGGAGCATTTTATTATGAGCCCTACTATGTCAATCGGCGTCGCGAATTAACGGGCGAAAACCTCAGTCATGCCGGGGTCGACTACCAGCAGTTTGGTCAGCCGATTGTTACCCTGCGCTTCGACAGTGAAGGTACGCGGCGGTTCCAGCGGGTAACCGCTGATTACGCGCCCGGCGGCGCAAGAAATCCGCAAATGGATGGCCAACGCTTTTTGGCGATCGTGCTCGACGGCGTGCTGCATTCCGCCCCATTCATCC
>SLAD01000213.1 GCA_007126995.1 Kiritimatiellia bacterium
TCAAACATCAAGCGTAGGTTGAAAATACCGGATTGACAAAGCCACCTATTTCTTTCACGATATCCCAAGCGTTTGCATTTTTTGGCGCTCGGGCATGTGGTTCTATCTGGAGGCAGGTGAATATGAAAAGGGCACTCGTCCTCATTGCGGTTTGCGGGGCCGCGTTTGTCAGCCCGCTGAAGGCGAATATCATCGACTGGACCGGGGGCGCCGGCACGGAGAATTTCGGTGATCCCTTGAACTGGAGCCAGGATCCGGAGTTCACCGGCGTGGATCCGGTGACATCCACGAATACACACCAGATCGCCATTGCGGCCCTGGTCACGACCGGTGATGCAAACTACGAGTACCCATGGACTCGATTGAGTCATCCGGACGCCGTGTTTACCGTCGGGGTTGAGGGCTCCGTCACGAACTTCGGCGGACAATGGGTGGCCGGCGAAATGAATATTCAGGGGCGTCTGGATGCGGGGGGCGGCGTGATCGGCTCCGGCGTGACCCAGGAAGACCTTGTGGTGAACGTTCAGGCGGGAGGCTTCTTTCGCGGGGTGGGGAATAATTCATTTGCTGGAAACGTTAACCACAACCGGAACGTCGAAATTAATGTCTGGGGCGAGATGCTGCTGAAGTTGAACATGATGACGCAGTGGGCCACGGCGAGTACCAACAACAACTTTCTTATCCGGGTGTACCCCGGGGGCGTCTATCGAGTCAATCAGGCGGGTGTCGGCAATATCAACATGCGATGCGACGAAGATTCAACCGCCCGGATTGAGTTGTGGGGCGGGTTCTTGAACGTCGGCGCTGCAAACCAATACAACTTCTCCAACGTGACCAATGCCCCAGGCAACGGCATTGTGTTCAGGGATAGCGCCTCCTCAATCAGTGTTACGGGGAGCAATGTGGTGGCCGTTCAGGAATGGATGGATGCGGGTGCGCTCTTCACCGAGGTGCCGGGTAGTGTGATGGAGGCGACCTATCATGCCTCCTCAAACGTCACGGTGGTGACCCTGTCCGTCGACGTCGATCCCGTATTCACTTCGCTGGATCTGGACGGAGGCAATGCATTTCTTTCCTTTGGGATGGCCAGTGGGACCGCTTATCGGGTCGAGGCTTCCGCCAACCTGCTGGACGAGGACGGCTGGGTTGATTTGACGGGGTGGTTGACCAACCAGGCAGGCGGTGCCGTGACGTTCACGGACACGAATACCGCGGCCTATCCTGTGCGAAGCTATCGTCTCTCATCCCCCTGATGCAGGGGGCACGCTTGTCGCGCCACGCGGGCGCGGATGCTGTGTTCGGCCAGAAAGCAAATCCTTCGTGCCCACGTGATCCAGGGCCGGAGCGCGAAGCGTGGCGTCCGGATGGTTTGCTGCGGACCCCACGGCCAGAACCGGCATGCCGGCCGCGCGAGCGGCAAGCACGCCGGCCTCCGCATCCTCCACGACCAGACATTCCCCGGGGCTCAGGCCGAGCGCGTCGCCGGCCCGCAAGAAGACTTCCGGATCGGGTTTGGACTGTGCAATATGCGTGCCGTCCACAACCGCATCGAAGGCGTCCTTCAATCCAATGGCCTGAAGGATACTCCCGGCATTGCGACTCGATGATCCGATGGCCATCTTGATGCCGGCCTTGCGTAGCTCGTCGAGCAGCGACAGCACCCCGGGCAGAACGGCGTCCGGAGCAAGCGTGGATAAAAGTTCGCGATAGTAACCGTTCTTGCGTTCGGCCATCCGCATCTTTTCGTCATCGGTATACACTCGCGCGGCGCGTTCCAGCACGATCGCAAGGGACTCCATGCGGCTTACCCCGCGCAAGCGTTCGTTGTCTTCGCGGGTGAAGGGAATCGCTTCCTCCTCCGCCAACCGTTTCCATGCCCGAAAATGAAGATCGTCCGTAGATACAATGACGCCGTCCAAATCGAATATGACCGCCTTGATTGATTTCATGGCCGCCACCATAAACGCATGTCATTAATAGTACAAGCGCTTGTATTAATTTGATTGAAGATTGGGCGGGGAAGGGTATCATCCCTTCAGTCGTATGGGAGAGCAGTGCTATGGACTTTGGCAAACAGACGGATTCGGCGTGGATCATCGACGAGTCGGATTTACCGCTCATGGACTTTGAGGCCCGTGCCGTCATCTTCACCTTGGGTAACGGGGCTGTGGAGGTGAACGGCAGCGGGCCGCTGGATCCTCCGGGCTGCGGTTGGTCCTTGCATGGCCGGGTCTATGCCGAGGCCTCGCCCCAAAGCTATTACTATCCGCCGTCGGGTAGCAGCGCACGATCGTCCGATTTCCCGACCGACCGTGACTGCATGCGACATATCACACCGATTATGCTTCTCCTGCCCAATGCGTTCGGGCTCCGCTTGCGATTTGCCGGGCGGCGTGTGCAGCGTCCCTTGTCGACCAACCGGCGATTGCTGATGCGCGAGGGCTTGTTGGAGTCGGTCTGCGAGGTGGTCTTGCCGGAAGGGGAATTGACGGTGCGCACGGTGCGCGCGGTGGCGGATGATGATCGCAATATTCTGCTGGAGCGGATCGACATTACCGCGGACCGCGCAGGCGTGCTGGAGGTGGACTTGGTGTTGGATGCCCTGCGTCTGGCGGGCGATCGGATGGCGGGCAACAACCTGTACGAAGTGCGACGGAACCGGACCGGGCGGGTTGTCGCTCCGGACACGGTAATGTGGTCGTGTGAAGGCGAGGGGACCGGCGACCGCGCCGCGCTGGGGATGACCACGCGGGGTCCGGGTTCCTGCACGGCATGGGCGGGGACCGACGGGGCAGGGGTCCGCTATGTTGCACAGGCGGAAGCCGGGCACACGATCCGCTTCGAACGCTTCGTCTGCGTGGCCGCTCGATGGATGCACGAGGATTATCAGGAGCGGGCGGTACGTAGTGCGGCGGCGGCCGCCGCCGGCGTGGACCCTATGATGGCCGGGGTTTCACGTTCGTGGGCGGCCTACTGGGAGGAGCAGGACATACGCTTGGACGGTCCCGATGACGATCAGCGCGGGGTTCGGTATGCCCTGTTCCAGTTGCGTTGCGCCACGCCCCCGACGCATGAGCGGTCCTTTGGTTCCAAATTTTTGAGTGGTGAAGGCTATCGCGACTGCGTGTTTTGGGATACCGACATCTTCATCATTCCCTACTTCACCCGGTGCCGCCCCGAAGTGACGCGCAGACACGGTCTATTTCGTCATCATGGATTGCCCGCTGCCCGCGCGATTGCCAAAGCGCAGGGTTTTGAGGGTGCGCGTTATCCGTGGGAAGCGATGCCGGACGGCACGGAGGCCCTTGGCCCATGGGTCGTGTTGAGCCGGACCCAGGTGCATGTGGTCTGTGATGTGGCGTGGTCCCTGCTCGATTACCATCGATGGACTGGTGACGACGCCTTCATGCGGGCGGAAGGCGCGGAAATTCTCGCTTCGA
>SLAD01000334.1 GCA_007126995.1 Kiritimatiellia bacterium
ACGTTCTTTTGATTGCGCGGGTCAGGCAGGAATGCCTGACCTACTGGCGCCGGGGCATCCATGCGTACAAAATCAGAGATGCGCCCTTTCCTGCAAGGCCTGTCGCAAGCGCCATGACACGGCCAGCATGGCTGCCGCCAGCAGGGCGGCAGCAATCAATTCGACGGTTTCTTCCAGCAGATGATCCGTAAGCAAATAGCCGAGCGTGAATCTATACGTTGGATCGACTTCATGCCAGCCGACCATCTTCTCCATGGACAGGCTCCATGCCGGCAGTCGGGCCAGATCCAGCGTTTGAATAACCCACTCTCCCAACCGCTCCTGCCAATTACCCATTCGGCGCAAGGCGGAAGCGAAGCCGACCGTCCCGTAGACACCATAGGCGATCATTATAAGCGCCCATAGACGGGGCGGGAGCCGGTGACCGCGCCACAGAAACCAGAGTCCAGTCGCCATGAGCACCGCCAGCAGCGAATAGAACGTCACTTCCCACACCATGCGTATGCGGCGTGGTAGCGGGTCGCTAATCCAAGCCGTCAGATACACGTCAGAGACAATGTGGCGGAAATTCAGGCTGTCCTCGACCAGCATGAACAGCAGGCCGCAAGACAGGGCGGTGGCTGCGACATACGTGGGCGTATGCGACTGTTTTCTTGCCAGTAAAAGTAGTCGGAAGGTGGTCCACAGCGCTACGGCCAGCAGCAGCCACTGCAGCCGCTCCGTCCAGCTTCCTTCGCTGTAAAGTTCGTACCACAGCATAGGGAGCGGTGCGATATCCATGGTGAAGCGCTGCAAGCCGAACAGGTTGAGAAAATCGACGGCGATGATGACCGTCCAGCTCACAGCCAGATAAGCCAGAGCGCCCAACAGAACGTGGCGAGGCTTTAGACGCGGCACGTTATTCTTCAGTGTTCGAATGAAGTGGAATCGCAAAGCGCTCTCCTTAGCCTTTCCCCTGCCCAACCGCGCAACCTTCTGTGCCAGAAGCCGCGGAAACTGATCCGGGATGGCTAAGCGCGTCACGTGCATGTTGTGAGCGTGCCTAAATGGGGAATGGTCGTCAAGTATGCGGCCGCGCATTTGATCCGCTTTTGATTGCATGTCCTCGTCAGTCGGTTATCCTTTCCTGTTACACATGAAAGGAGAAACATCATGAAGCTGGCTAAACGAATCGCGAAATTAGGAACTGAAACGGCCTTTGCGGTCTCTGCCGACGCCCGGGCCTGGGCGGACAAGGGCCATGATGTGTTTCCCTTCCATCTCGGCGACATGAACATTCGCACACCGCTCAACATTATCGAGGCGGGTCACCGCGCGATGATGGAAGGCAAGACGGGTTATGGGCCGGCCCCCGGCATCCCGGAACTGCGGGCGGCGTTGGCCGACGATGTGGGGAAGGCGCGTGGCCTTCAGTACGCGCCGGAACAGGTGTCTGTGCAGCCCGGCGGCAAGCCCTCGATCGGCAAGTGGTTGATGGCGCTGATGGACAAGGGCGATGAAGTGCTGTATCCGAATCCCGGCTATCCCATTTATGAATCGCAAATCGAGTATCTCGGCGGCGTAGCGGTGCCGTATGGCTATATCCCCACGGATACGGGTTTCAAGATCGATCGCGACAAGGTCGAAGCCTCGATCAACGCGCGCACGCGACTCATCTATTATAACAATGGCCAGAACCCAATTGGAGCGGAATCGGATGACGAGGAGATGCAGTGGCTGGCCGACCTGGCGCAGAAGCATGACCTGCTGGTTTTCTCCGACGAGCCGTACTTCGATATTCGCTACAGCGGCCAGAGCAAGAGTATCGCCAGCCTGCCGGGTATGCAGGAGCGCACGCTGATTGCCTATACCTTCTCCAAGAAATATGCCATGACCGGCTGGCGGGTGGGCGGCGCACTGGGTCCGAAGGAATTGATCGACGTCTTCAACAAGCTAAACGTCAATTATGAGTCCTGCACAGCCACCTTCATCCAACATGCCGCTGTAGAGGCGTTGCAGGGTGATCAATCCGGACATCGCGAGATCATCGAGACGTTGCGGGAGCGGCGCGATGTGTTGGTTGAACTGCTCAATGACATCGACGGCGTCTCGGTCTACAAGGCGAATGTGACCTTTTACTTATTCGCGGATGTCACGGGTGTTTACCAGCGACGCGGCTATCCATCCGAGAAGGATTTGCGGATTGAGGCGCTCGAAAAGACCGGGGTATCGTTCTGTTCCCGGAGTCATTTCGGCAAGCCGTTGCCGGGCGAGGACCGCGTGTTCATTCGCTTTGCTTATTCCGGCATTGATGTGGACCGGATTCGCGAAGGCATCGGAAAACTGAAGGCGTTCTGGGAGTCTTGATTAATTGCGTGAATCGACGCACGTTGGCGCATGACGTTTAAAACCCTGCGCACGATCGCCTTTTACGGGATGCACTTGGTGTACTTCCCGCTGTTGATCGTCTGCCTGCGTCTCTTTACCTACATACGAGAAGTATCCGCCCTGCAATGGCCGGGCTGGCTGCACGGGCTGGCCATCTTCGCCATTGCAGGCGGACTATATCTCTTCATGGGCTATCGGTTAGCCCGCTGGCTGAATCAGGCCGAAGCCGCCAAGCTGGACGAATCGCGATACACGTGAATGTCGCGCTGCGGGAACGGAATCGAGATGTCTTCCGCGTCGAAACGCTCCTTGATGGTTTGCAGCGTATCGAAATAGACGCCCCAGTAATCGGCTGCCTTCACCCAGGGCCGAACGGCGAAATCGATGCTGCTGTCCGCCAGCTCCACCACACCGATCGTCGGCGCCGGATCCTTCAGCACACGCTCGTCTTTTTCGAGGATATCCGCTAGCACCGCTTTGACCTTCTTGAGATCATCCTGATAGCTAACGCCGATAACGAGGTCGACGCGGCGCGTTTCCTTGGTCGAGAAGTTCGTGATATTACCGCCCGTGATGCCGGAGTTCGGCACAATGATAGTCTTGTTATCCGGTGACCGCATTTGCGTCGTGAACAAGGCGATCTCCTCCACAATGCCCGCTTCGCCACCGGCCATGATGAAGTCCCCGACCTTGAACGGACGAAAGATGATCATCATGATGCCCGCCGCAAAATTCGACAGTGACCCCTGCAAGGCAAAACCAATTGCCAAGCCCGCGGCACCGATGATCGCGATGAACGAGGTCGTCTGCACGCCGATCTGATTCAAGGCTGCCAATACGACCACCACCATCAAAATGCCGTATGCGAGATTACCGGTGAATTTTACCAGTGTGGCGTCCACCTCGCTCTTATTCATCATGCGCTCGATGATCTTGCGCGCGAGCTTCGCTACCCAGCGTCCCACGATAAAGATCAGTATTGCGCCCAAGAGGCGGAAGCCATACAGCGTCACGTATTCCAGCATCGTACCCATTATTTCTTCCATTGTTTCTCCTTACAGAAATGTCGTAA
>SLAD01000206.1 GCA_007126995.1 Kiritimatiellia bacterium
GGCAGCTGATCTATGATGCCGTTAGTCATGACCACCACCCGTAGCCGTCCACCATTTTCCAACTCAACTCCACCATTGGTGAGAACGCCGAAAAGAAGCGATGGGGACCTGCACCTATCTGGGCTCCTATTGCCGATCGCGGTTCCTGGGCGGCTGTGTCGAAAGGAGAAAGTCTTACTGCTGCTATTCATCCCCGCTAACGCGGATTATTATGGAGCAGGCCAAACCGCAGCTTGAGGGCACGGTCTCGGCTTTCGGGTCAGCAAGCGATCCAAACTGCGAAGGGATTACCCTGCAGCAGTTGGCGGACATCGACTGGGATCAGATCGATCTGACAGAATGGCTGGCGATGCTGGCGACAACGGACAACCTGCCCTCAGTGGAAGACTATGACCTATCTATGGATGGATTGGTTTTGATAATCTAAAATTGACCAGTTTAGAGGCCTTGTGATTACCGAAAATTGACCACCCTTAGCATGCCTTCGTTACTATGGTGCTCTACCATAGCAAGTGAAGGAGAGAGGATGCTCAGGATGGATCAATACGAACATATTCGCACGGCCCATCGGGTCTATGGCCAAAGCATAAGCGAGATTGCCCGCATCACCGGACATTCACGCAACACCATACGTAAGGCGCTCAGTGAGACGTATGATGGCTATTCCCTGCGCCAGTATCAGCCGTTTCCTGTGCTCGGGCCATTCCAGAAGATCATCGACGTCTGGCTAAGCGACGATCGGGAGCGGCCACGCAAGCAGCGCCATACCGCCAGACGCATTTTCGATCGACTGGTTGCTGAGCACGGATTTACCGGCAGCGAATCCAACGTGCGCAAATACGTGCGTGAAGCCAAAGAGCGACTGGGCGTCAGCACCACGAAAGCCTTTTTGCCTTTGGAGCCTGACCTCGGTCAAGAAGCCGAGGTGGATTGGGGCACGGCGATGGTCGTGCTGCAGGGCCAGGCGCTGAAGGTCAAGTTGTTCTGCATGCGCTCAAAGGGGTCGGGTAAACCGTTTTTACGTCTGTACCCCTGTGAACGGCAACAGGCCTTCTTCGATGCGCTGATGCGCGGTTTCGCTTTTTACGGCGGTATCTTTCCACGACTGATCTTTGACAATCTGACCACCGCAGTGCGCAAGGTGTTGCAGGGTAAAGCCCGTTTAGAGCAGGAATCGTTCACCCGCTTTCGTGCCTACCACAACTTCGAGGCCCGTTTCTGTAATCCCGGTGCCGGTCATGAAAAGGGTGGCGTTGAAGGACTGGTCGGTTTCGCCCGCCGCAACTTCCTGGTGCCGATGCCTGAAGCACAGTCCCTCGAAGAGATCAATGAGCGCCTGCTGCAGCAATGTGTTGCCTACGGCCGTCACACCATCAGCGGCCGAGATAAGCCCGTGGAGGTGCTTTTTGACGAGGAGCGTTCCTGCCTGCTGAAGCTTCCCGAGGTGCCCTTTGTCAACATCCGGCTGCTGTCGGCCAAGGCAGATAAATATGCCACCGTCATGGTTGACAAGAACCGGTACTCGGTTCCCACGCGCCAGGTCGGGCGTGCCCTGCGGGTGATCTGCCATGTTGATCAGGTGGAGATCTTCTCTCAGGGCCGACGTGTGGCCAATCATCAGCGCCTGTTCGCCAATAACCAGTGGCAACTTGATCCTGACCACTACCTGGAGTTACTCCAGCAGCGTCCGTTGGCTTTTCACAGTGCCCGCCCGATCCGCGATTGGAAGAAGCGCTGGCCCCTGACGATGCATCAACTGCTGGAACGCTTCTGCCAGGCGCACGGCGAAAACCGCGGCATCAAGGAGTTCATCGAGGTGCTGCTGTTGTTTCGTCACCACCCGGCAGAGGATGTTCAGCAGGCCATTGCGACAGCCGTCGAAGCCGGTATCAGTGCCAGCGGCGGCATTCAGCATCTGCTCCGCCGCAACCAGCCCGCACCGCCGATCGTACCCCTTGAGCGCTACGCCCGGTTACCGGAGGCCGACATCTCGATTTATGCTTGCCTGGGGGGTGGTTTATGAGCCGAGTGGCCGACGCGCTGCTGGTGCAGCACAACCTCAAGGCTCTAAATCTGACCAACATGGCCCGTAACCTCGAACAACAGTTGCGTCAGGCCCGGGATGGCGGGATCGATTATGGCCAATTCCTGTTGGAACTGACCGAGTTGGAACTGCGCATCCGCTCTGAGAATAGGGAAAAACGTCGGCTTAAGGAGGCGAGGTTCCCCCTGCTCAAGCCCCTGGAAACCTTCGACTTTGAGGCTGTGCCCGAGCTCGACAAGCGTCTGGTGCGGGATCTGGCGGCGGGCGACTATCTCAAGGATCGTCGCAACGTAATCCTGATGGGTAAAAGCGGTGCCGGCAAAACCCATCTGGCGACCGCTCTGGGCATCGAAGCCTGCCGGCAGAGCAAACGGGTGCGCTTCGTCACCGGTTACGCCCTGGCTAATGACCTTGTCGAAGCCCGCACCGAGAGGGATCTGAGTCGTCTGCTCGGCAAATACGCCCGGCTTGATCTGCTCATTCTCGATGAACTCGGGTACGTGCCCTTCTCAAAAGAAGGGGCGGAATTACTCTTCCAGATCCTGGCTGAGCGACATGAGCGCGGTTCGGTGATCATTACCACCAACCTTGGCTTTGCCGACTGGACACAAGTCTTTGGCGATCCCAACATGACCGCTGCGCTTCTGGATCGACTGACTCATCGAGCCCATATCATCGAATGCACCTGGGACAGCTATCGCCTCAAGCAGTCTCTGAAAGGAGGGAAAAAGAAAACCCCGTAGGACAAAAAATACCCATTTACTAACCACAAAGGGTGGTCAAAATTCGGTAATCACAGGTGGTCAATTTTCGGTTGTCATTTCGAGCAAGTGAATAGCTATATAGCTCTCCATCCGGCAAGTGCAGGCCGCTCCATATCATTGCTTCGCCTTGCCATAGGTGCCGAATTTCTATTGTGACAAAAAACCAAAGAGCGAATAGTGCCAACGCAGAGGACTCTTTGCGCAGACCTTCATAGTTGCGAAATGAAGCCGTGGTCCAGACGAGAATGGGAGCGCCATAGCCCAACAAGAGGAGGTTGAGGATGGGTGTAGAGCCGATTTCTTGGAATCTTATCAAGGGATTGTAGTGTGTCAGCAGCAATAAGTAGCTCACAACAGACAAGGCCATCAGTAGTCTGGAGGCCGACTGGTAAACCACCTGAGTCGTGGTAGCCAGCGATGCTCGGTGGTGCAGGATCAGTGCTGTTGCTCCCCAGAATGTGCTATTGATTGCTGCCTCGACAAAATCGTAGCGAGCATTGAAGATTTGGCCTTCATATAGAAAGTAGCGAAGCTCTACGGCGGCAAACAGTACCATCAGGTGAATTGTTGCGGCTTCGAGCCAGCGCCTGAGCGGTGCGTTGTCGCCTCGGCAAAGACGTGCCGCA
>SLAD01000037.1 GCA_007126995.1 Kiritimatiellia bacterium
AGACGGCGTCGAGCAGCTGGCGATGACAACAAACGGCATTCTGTTAAAGACGCTGGCGGAGCCGCTCAAAGCCGCAGGACTGCAAAGGCTCAACATCAGCATCGATACGCTCGACCCGGTCAAGTTCCGGCGACTGACGCGTTGGGGCCGCATAGAGGATGTCTGGGCAGGAGTCGAGGCGGCGGAGAAGGCCGGGCTGGATATTAAGATCAATGCGGTAGTGGTTCGAGGGCAGAACGACCAGGAAGATGCCGTCGATCTGGCGCGCTTGACCCTAAACCATCCTTGGCAAGTCCGGTATATCGAGGTTATGCCTATGGGCCGGGTAGCCGACTTCCAGAAGTCGTCCATCGTGCCGGAAGACGAGCTAAGAAAAACGATCAGCGATGCGCTTGGCCCGCTGCACTTGCTAAACGAAGGCAAGCTCGACGGAGAAGCCCGCATGTTTAAGCTGGAAGGCGCAAAAGGATCCCTCGGCTTTATCAGTGCGGTGACGAAACCGTTTTGTTCCGGCTGCAATCGAGCCCGACTCACTGCGGATGGACGCCTTCTGCTGTGCCTGCTGAGAGATCAGGAGCTGAATCTGCTACCCTACTTGCGTGACGGTGCATCCGATGATCAATTAGTGGAATTAATTGAGGACAGCATCTGGCATAAACCTTGGGGACACGGCTTGGCACAGGATATCCGGCCGTCTCGGAACATGTCGGAGATCGGAGGATGAGCGCGCACTTGATTTCCCCCACTGAAGCGAGCAGCCTGATTGAGGCGCATATGCCCGCTTACGACATCGTGACTGTCCCTCTCCACGAAGCAAGCGGACGAATCCTGCGGCGCCCCCTTCTCGCGGATCGTGATCTTCCGCCTTTTGATCGGGTAACGATGGATGGGATCGCCATCGATTATGGGACCTGGCAAGCGGGCGTGCGCTCGTTTCGGGTAGAGGGCATCGCAGCCGCTGGGCATCCCCAACGGTCTCTAGCCGATTGCGAGGGAGCCTGCATACAGGTTATGACCGGCGCCATGTTGCCCGCACAATGTGACACGATTATCCCCTTTGAAGACGTAGAACTTCGAGATGATCACGCCCATATCAAACCGGGCTCAACGGTGACACCGCTGACCTTCCTGCACAGTCAGGGCTCTGACCGGCGCGCGGGTGAAGTGATTGTCTCGGCGGGACAACGCCTGCAGGGCCCTCACTGTGCCATTGCGGCAGCAGTCGGATTCGCTCAGATCGATGTCAGCTATGTCCCCACCATCGCGCTGGTGTCGACCGGTGACGAGTTGAAGCGGGTGGAGGACCCGGTCGAACCCTATCAAATACGATCGGCGAACGACTTTGGCATGGCCACTTCACTGCGGAACGAGGGGTTCAACGAGATTACCTGTGCGTATTTAGCGGATGATCTGGAACAGTCCGTAGCTCAACTGGGCCCGCTGCTCGAGTCGCATGATGTGCTGATTTTGACGGGCGGGGTATCGATGGGCAAGCGCGACTTCATCCCGGCAGCTCTGGAACAACTCAACGTAGCGTGCCACTTTCACAAAATCAGACAAAAGCCCGGGAAACCGATGTGGTTCGGCACCAGTACCGACAAAAAGCCCGTATTCGCCCTCCCCGGCAACACGGTGTCATCACTGGTCTGCCTGCACCGCTACGTCTTGCCGGCTCTACTGCATGCGATGCAGGCTATGTCCCCGAAACCACAATACGCGGTGCTCGCAGAAGCCTATCGGTTCACGCCGCCGTTGACTGGCTTTTTGCCCGTCAAGATCGAGTCTCATCGGGATGGCCGGTTGCTCGCTCATCCCGTTCCGACAAACACGTCCGGGGATTATGCCGCGCTGAGTACGAGCGACGGTTTCGTTGAATTGCCCGAAGGAAGTGATGTTTTCCGCATGAACGATGTTTTGAGCTTTTACCCATGGAGCTAAAGATGCCACTGAGCCATATCAATGAAGCGAATCAGCCGGCGATGGTTGACGTAAGTGCCAAAGCCGTGACCCGGCGTACCGCCTGCGCCGAGGCTTCACTCCTATTCCCCGACGGCGTGTTGGAACAGTTGAGGGACACAGAAAGCGGGGCTGACAAGGAGCTGCATAGTCGCAAGGGTCCGGTACATCAAACCGCCATTTTGGCTGGCATCATGGCGGCGAAAAAGACCAGCGAGCTGATTCCGCTTTGTCACCTGATCCCATTAGAAAACTGCTCCATCTCGATTGAGCAAGAGGGCTACAACCAATTGCGCCTGCGCTGTGAGGCAAGAGCGAGCCATAAAACCGGCGTTGAAATGGAGGCCTTGACCGGGGTTTCGGTCGCCGCATTGACCATTTACGACATGTGCAAGGCGCTCTCGCACGGGATCGAAATTCAGCAGATCAGGCTCGTGAGCAAGACGGGCGGCAAAAAGGATATCCAGTGATACAGATCGAAGTGACCTATTATGCGATGTTACGGGAACGACGCGGACTGAGCGCGGAATCCATCCAAACGGAGGCGGCGAGTCTGGGGGCGCTTTATGACGATCTGGCCGGTGAGTTTGGGCTCCCGAATAAGCGCCAGCACCTCAAAGTGGCCGTCAACGACCAGTTTGTATCTTGGGACAGTTCTTTCGCGCCTGGTGATCGCATCACATTTATCCCCCCCGTTTCCGGAGGCTAATATGTTCGCTTTATCCGATCGCCCTCTGCTTGAGCATCCACTCGTCCAGTCCCTGGCCGATCCCGCGGCGGGAGCGCTCGTCACTTTTGAAGGGCGCGTCCGCCAGCAAAACCAGGGTCGAGCGGTAACCCGTTTGGAATACGAAGGGGCCGAATTACTGGCCGCCAATGAGTTTAAGTCGATCGAAGCAGAGGCCAGCCAGCGCTTCGATATCACGCAACTTCACTGCGTACACCGCACCGGTATGCTGGAAATTGGTGAAATCGCCGTCTGGATGGGTGTCCTAGCCCCTCATCGCGGCCCCGCTTTCGACGCCTGCCGTTACGTCATCGATGAACTTAAGAAACGGCTGCCGATTTGGAAAAAGGAATACTACGCGGACGGCGATTCCGGCTGGATTAACGCCCCCTGATCGTACGTTTGTCAGGACCACGCCCCGAACGCGACATCACTTTTGTAGAAGAAAGGAAATAATCATGAGGTGGATAGTAATGATCGCAGCTATTATGGGGTTGAACGCAGCGTATGCCTTGCAACCGGGCGACTCCGTTCCTGATATTAGGTTGCCATCTACGGTCGGCGAGGACCTGAGTCTACATGATCTGCAAGGACAATGGGTCGTACTTTACTTCTATCCACGGGCCTTCACGCCTGGCTGCACGGCCCAATCGTGTTCGTTACGCGATGAGTTCGGGGACATAGAAGCACGGGGAGCAACAATCATCGGTGCCAGTCTGGACTCACCCGACCGTCAACAGGCCTTCAAAAA
>SLAD01000111.1 GCA_007126995.1 Kiritimatiellia bacterium
CACGAAACTGACGCAGGAATCCTCACTGCGCCTGAGCGGCGTGGTGCGCGAGGACGAACGGGCACCCGGCGGCTACGAAATCGCCGTCACCGCCGTCGAGCCGGTACAGGTGGCAGAGGAGTATCCGATCACGCGCAAGCCGCACGGTGTCGATTTCCTGATGAATCATCGCCATCTCTGGCTGCGCAGTCCGCGTCAAACCGCGATCTTGCGCATACGGCATCGCCTGATTCGCGCCATGCGCGACTTCTTCGATCAGCGCGGATTCACCCTGATCGATACGCCGATATTGACGCCCGGCGCAGCGGAAGGGGCCGGCACGCTGTTTCCGGTCGACTACTTCGGCGACGAGGTGTACCTGACGCAAACCGGCCAGCTCTACTTGGAGAGCGCCGCGATGGCGTTGGGCAAAGTGTATTGTTTCGGTCCGACCTTCCGGGCGGAGAAGTCCAAGACGCGACGGCACCTGACCGAGTTCTGGATGATTGAACCGGAAATCGCCTTCGCTGAATTGCCTGACCTCACCAATCTGGCGGAACAGTTTATCTGCGCCCTGGTGCACACTGCATTGACGGATTGCCGCGCTGAGCTCGAGACGCTGGAGCGCGACCTCGAGCCGTTGCAATGCATCCAAGCGCCCTTCCCGCGCATCACCTACAGCGAAGCCGTTGAACAACTGCACAGCGACGCGCTACATGACGAATTACAGACGGCGTTGACGGCCGATCGCGAGCAACTGAACGCATGGCGCGAGGAACTCGAGCGCACCGAAGCCGAGCGGGCGGCCGCGCGCAAGGGTTGGCAACAGGATCGACTGGATCGCACGCTGCATCAGCTGCGCGAACGTATTCGCGAGCTGGAAACAGACTTGCTGAACCGGCCACTGCACATCGAACAGGCGAAGCAGTTTGAGTGGGGCAAGGATTTGGGCGGCGACGAGGAGACCATCCTCTCGCGGCAGTATGATCGCCCAGTGATCATCACCCACTATCCGCGCGACGTAAAAGCCTTCTATATGAAGCCCGACCCGAACGACCCGCGCGTCGTGCTCAATCTCGACGTGATCGCGCCGGAAGGCTACGGCGAGATCATTGGTGGCAGCCAGCGCGAGGACGATGCCGAGTCGCTGTTGGGCCGCATCCATGCCGAGGACATGACGCCGGAATCGTACCAGTGGTATCTTGATCTCCGCCGCTACGGCAGCGTGCCGCACGGCGGTTTCGGACTGGGCGTGGAACGCACCGTGGCCTGGATTTGCGGACTGCGACATATCCGCGAAACGATTCCGTTCCCGCGCTTAATGGGCCGCTTAACCCCCTAACAGAAAGAAAACGATGAACTGGATTGCTACGGTCTACACACCGGCCAACCGCTTTCAACGCACCGCGCTATGGACGCTCGCCATCACCTTCTTCCTGATCTTCGTGGGCGGACTGGTCCGCGCCGCCGGCGCCGGACTGGGATGTCCCGACTGGCCGCGCTGCTTTGGCTTGTGGATTCCGCCGATTCGGGCGGAATCGTTGCCGCCTCCGTACGATCCAGCCGAATTCAATGTCATCAAGACCTGGCTCGAGTATGTGAACCGGTTGGTCGGCGTGGCGGTGGGCCTGTTTATCATAGCCACCTTTATCGGGGCGTGCCGATTCGGGCGATCGGATCGCTCCGTGTTTGGCGGCGCAACCGCCGCCCTGGTGCTCGTCTTGTATCAAGGCTGGCTGGGCGGCCAAGTGGTGCAAAGCGGACTGGAAGGTTGGATGATCAGCCTGCATATGGTGATTGCGCTGCTGATTCTGAATGTGTTGCTGTTCACCGTTTATCGGTCGCAGCGCGATCGATTGCGCGCCGCCGTGCCGGGCGCGATCCGGCGCAAAGCCCTCTATATCATCAGCGGCTTGCTCCTGATCAGTTTCATTCAAATCGTGCTCGGATCACAAATCCGCGAGGCCCTGGCGCATATCAGTGACACCTATCCCCACCTTGCGCGGGGCGAATGGCTGGGTGAAGTCGGCGCGCTGGATATGATTCATCGCAGCTACTCCTGGCTCGTGTTGGCGGGCGCGATTTGGTTTTATCGCGCCGTAGGCCCCTTGGACCACGCGCATGCGGTGCGGGATCTGGCGCGGCTGAATAACTCGGTGATTATCGTGCAAATCCTGCTGGGCGCCGGGCTCGCCTATTTGGGTTTACCGCCGGTGCTGCAGATTTTCCATCTGCTCCTCGCCGCGCTGATGATCAGCGTACAGTTTCTGGCGCTACTGCTGCTCGCGCACGCCAAGGCAGTCAGCTAGATATCGCGACACCACCGCCGCGCCGCCCGCCGCCGGTGATTCCTCCGGTTCCGGCTGATCCGCGATCGCCGCCAGCGCCTCGGCCAAGTCACCGCGATACAAGTCGGCGGCCGGGATGTGCCGACAGCGCAGATAGCGCTGGATTGCTTTTTCCAGGACGGCGTACTCGGCGAAATCCTCGCGATCCACGTAGATCATCGGCTTACGGTTGACCACGCATTCTGATACGACGCCGAAGCCGGGCTTGGTGACGACGTAATCGACGCTGGCCAGCACATCCGGAAACCGCATGTCATCGCGATCCACCGCAAACAGATTGCGGCCCGGCCATCCCAACGGCAGCACCGTCAAGAAGGCGTATTCATCGGCCAACTGCTCCACCCGCTGGAGCGCCGCAGCATCCCAATCGAGCGAACTGAACGATAACAAGACCCAGGTGCGATCCCGAGGCGCGCCCGTTAGCTCGGCCAATTCTTCGCGGCGGGCCGTACCCGGCTCCGCCAGCACCGGTATATCCACTTGGTTCGAGAAGACCGCCATCTCATCGGCAAACGGCAACCGCAATAATACATCCGCCTGACGATAGTCGGCCTCGAAGGACTCGATGATGGGTTGCCACGCGGGGTCACGGGACAGGAAATCGGCATAAATCCAATCCCACGAGAAATTGCCGATCGCGAGGCGCGGTATGTCCAATCGGGCCGCCGCCTCAAGCGGTATCGCCGGAATGTCGCATACCACCAAACCGGCGGCATGTTCGTTCAAAAAGGCCACCTCCTGACTGATCAGTGTCGCACGCGTATCCAACAGGGCTTGCGCCGCCCGTAGGGTTTCGTCGACATCAACGCGGACGGAATCCCGTTGCACCATTCCGACATCAAAGACGGCGCGCCGTAACTGGTACGGGACGCCCGGCAATCGGTTTCGCAGAAATGCCTCCGGCAAATCCGTCACGAGGATCAACGGCACTTCCGGATAGGCGTGGTGAAAGGCCCGCAGAATGTCGCAGGACCGCACACCGTGGCCGAACCCATGGGCCGTGATGTAATAGACTAGCGCGGGCGATATCATCATGGCGCGACATCATGGCACAGGGACGGGGTGAGCGGAAGTCTCTACTGCAGAGAGCGGTGCTCGTTGGTCGGTTTTAGGTCCTTAATCTATCTACTTAACCTTTCGTTCCGGCGAGATCAGTCTACTGGGAATCGGCGATTGACCCGACACCAGTGCGGCGGTACTTTATCTGTGTGTCGTGGTGTGATGATTTGAACAGGAGATACCATTATGAAAACTCATCCTATCTTCCAATTCGGTACGCTCGGCTTGCTGGCCTTGCTTTTGACGATTCCTTGCGAACTCTTCGCTCAGCAGGCTTCTGGTGAGATCCTCCGTATTCGCCGCTTGGAAGGCGACATGGTTCGTGCCCCGCAATATCAGGTGCGTGGGGGGCAATCCGCCCAACGCCAACGGCAATGGTTGCAAGTACGGACCGAATTCCAGACCGCGCCGGAATGGATCGATGAAGTCACCTTCACTTACCACATCGTTCTCCGTAACCGTCGGCCGGCTGAAGGCGAGCAGGAATTCAACCTGTTCCGGGGTGAAAGTTCGTACATCAATGTGGCGCGTACCCGCGAAGGCCAGAGCACGGTCTTCCTGCATCCCAGCACGGTGGAGCGCTATGGCGAACTGTTCCGCGTGGGCGTGGTGATCACGTCGCAGGGACGCGTTCTCGCGATCGAAAGCAGCCCCTCCGCAGACGGGCGCTGGTGGGAGCAGCTGACGCCGCGCACCGGCCTCGTGTTGACGCGGCGGCACACGCCCTTCGCGATGATCAACTTCGATGACTTTGAGGCTTCGCCGTTGCCGGAACGATAAGCGCTGTGCGCGTGGTCCGAACATGATCGGGCCCTTGGGCACGGTTCGGTTAAGTGCGTCGATTAAGTGCAACCGTTGAAGTGTCGCGGTTAAGTGTAAAGGCCCTTGCTCATTGCACTCATCGGCTCATCCAGAGGATTCGCCCTACCGCAGTGTGATGGGAACCGGGAGGGCGTGCTCGCTGAGCGCGCCTACGGCTGCCAAAGATAAAGCAATCGTGGGCGGTCCAGATGAGGCAAGGCGGTTCGCAGGTCGAACGGTTCCTGACGTAAGCCGGCAAACAGATCGGTCCAATCGGTGCGGCGTTCGTAACGCGTCACACGCACGTTGGGGACGCCAAGTAATTCCGCCATCATCTCCACCGCCTCGTCCCAGTAACCAATCTGATCAATCAAGCCTTCCGCCAAAGCGTCGGTGGCACTGAAGATGCGGCCGTCCGCTATCCGATCCATCGCCTCGTCATCGAAATCACGCGATTCCTGCACAATTCCCGCAAACCGATTGAACATAGCATCCACAACCGCCTGCAAGTGATCGATATCCTCCGCCGATGTCGGCTGGAAGGGATTCAGTAGATCCTTATTATCGCCGGACTTTATGGTCACATCGGTGACCCCGATGCGTCGGCTCAACTCATGCCAGTTCAGGCTCTGAATCAGCACGCCAATGGACCCGATTAACGCCGTCGGCTCAGCCATAATCCAATCGCCCGCCATGGCGGCGTAATAGGCGCCGGAAGCGGCCATGTCGCGCGTGAAGATCAGCACGCGCCGGTCGGGACTGCTCTCGCGAAACCGTTGCAAGGCGCGAAAGATTTCATCACTGGGCGTGACCGCGCCGCCGGGCGAATCGACTTCGAGGATAATCCCGTGTACGGTTTCATCATTCGTCGCCGCGCGGATCCGATTAAGAATCAACTCAACACGATCGTGACGAGAACCGAAAAGGCCACCTTCCGGTCCCCGCATAATCAGTCCTTGCAAGGGAATTCGAACGACGCGGGTCTCGCCATCACCGAACGACCACGTGCTACGAAAAACGGGAAACTCATCTACGGGCCGGGCGCTGGTAGCGGAGCGATCCTCTTCGAAAAATCGATGCGCCAATAGTCCCACGTTAAGCAGCACGCTGAAGCCCAGCAACGAGATTAACGAAAGCGTGAAGAACCAGCGACAGCCCGAACGCTGTTTCCGAACAGGTTTGTCGCGTGCATCACTCACATAGGTCTCCGTCATGGTGTGTTCCTCTCAAAGATGATCGGCTCTCTTGCGCAGATAGTTCCATGCTGGAGAGTCTGGAGAAAGTGGTGGGCGTTACAGGATTTGAACCTGTGACATCTACCGTGTGAAGGTAGCGCTCTCCCGCTGAGCTAAACGCCCACTGTGCCCTTTATCCTACTACCCTCTTTCACCCTGTCAAGCGCGCCCGCATAGAAGCGAACACGGCCGTGCGCGGTTTGGAAGGCCGCCGTTGGGCGGCAGACCGAAGCACCCATTCGCCGGCCCCGGCCTGCCACGTTCGAACGAACGCGGCTACAGGGGGGTGGACGCGGCTACGGCTTCGCTATTCCCCCACCCGCGCCACGACGCGGAATCCGGCATACGACCGGCCGACTGCCGGATGTTCCCCGCGCGTTATATGATGCGGATACGAGCCCGGCGGATCGGCGAAATGATTCCCCGCGCGCACCTGACCGAACATACCACTCCCGCCATACGTCATCTCGGCCACGTTCCCGTCCATATCGAAGAGGCCGTGCGCGTTGGGTTGCAAACGGCCGACCGGTTGCGTGCGGCCACCGGAATTCGTCGAGAACCAGCCATGCGCTTCTGAATCTGATCGCTCATGCGCGGCCTCGAACTCACCGATGGAGGGCAAGCGAAAACCATTGCGCTCCGTCTCCACGCGCAGCGGAATGATGGCCGCCGTATCCAGCGGTCGTTGCTCATAGCGACCGGTGTTCGGATAACCATACTCTTGATACATCGCCACACGGAATGTGCGCGCATCCCGCATGGGCTCACCTGTTTGTGTGTCGATATAGACTGGATCGCGACCCAGCAATTCAGACAACGCATTACACCACACGACGGCGTCAAGCCAGGTGATATTCGTCACTGGCTCTTCTCGATGTCGCACGTGCCGCTCGCTACCGGGCACCAAATAATGAAGACTGCCCATGTCCCCAGCATGATTGAACAAGTAGCCGCGGGTCATCTGCGCCCATTGACGGACCAGATTCCATAGCACATACGGTGTTTCGACCACGGCAAACTCCAAATCGTACTGGCCGGTCTCATGGTAGTTCCGCTCGAAGTTGTCGTTTGAGGGCAAGCCGCCTGCCCCCTCGACGTGAACCGGTCGCAGCGTGCGCTCGGCCAGAGCGCGGAGCCGCTCTTCACTGATCGCCGACGCACGCAGGACCTCATCGCGCGCAATGCGTCGGCTACGCACATTCACCGGCGTGGCGGGGACGCCTTCACCAGAACGCCATACACGGAAACCAACGTCGTAGGTACCCTCAAACGGCCGCTCATCAAACGGCATCAAGGTTGGCGTATCGGCCGCACGTTCCGGTCCACCGAGCACATGGCGCACCGCGTGTCGTTCCGGATCAAACACCGTCCCGTCCACATCCCAAACCCATTCGGCCACAGGCTCGTCCCTCGCGATGCGCCCCTGTCCGACGGCATAAGCGAATTCCGAAGCGGTCGGCAAACGGTAGCCGTTGGCGCTCTGCTTCCAATACACGGGCTTCCGTTCCTCGCGGTTTTCGAGCTTGGAACGGTTAAAGACTTCCCGCGTCGGGATGCGAAATTCAGGATCATCATAATAGGCGTGTTCCAGGCCCTCCAGATCCGATAAGGCATTGCACCAGAGGATCGCATCGTGCCACGAAACCATGGTCACCGGCTCCGTTGGCTCATGATTTTCCTGCCGTCCGGTCTCCATCCCGCCCATTGCGCCGTCCCGCAAAAAGCTGTAGCCGGGCATTTCGAAGCGTTCGAAGCCTTCGGTAAAATTGCGCGCGCGTTGATTGCTGACCGCCCAGCGCCAGACCCGCACCCATTCCTGATAGGAAATCGGCTCCCGCGTGGTGAAGCCGGCAGGAGCTGCGGCATCGCCGACAACGTGAAGATCCACATAGGCGGACTCCAGCGGGTCGGTATGCACGGTGGCGCGCGCTTGCGCGGCATTGAACTTGAGCGCAATGGGCTCGCCTACGCCGTGCGGCAGATCCCAAAGACCATCGGCTACCGGGCGTCCGATCGACAGATCGCGCTGCGCCAAAAACCCTACGGCCTCCACGTCATCAAAGGTGATGTTGCGGAATTGCGCGGCGGAGGCATCAAAAAATATGTGATGCGGCGCTGCTGGATTGTACACCGCCCATGTCGTCGTGTTCGGATCAAGGGTATGCGTCCGGCGCACAACCGGATTGCGCGCACCGTCGCCGGGATTGTCGTCGGTCAAATCGAATTGCCGGGTCTCCCCCGCAAAAGTGGCCTTCGAGATGTAGAATTGTCCGTCCTGCTTGATTACCCAGCGGCCCCAGTTGATACCGCCCCAATAACGGGAAATGAAGATGCCCACATAGTCATCTCTTTCGAACGACACCCGGTGACGATCTCCGCCGCTGAGAAAGTCCTCCTTCTTCCAGAACACCAAAATCGCGCCCGCATATCGAGACACTTCGGGTTGGCGCCGAAGCGTGGGGAATGTCATCAAGTTCCAGTCGTCGCGCAGCTCGTGATTCTGGTTGATATGTCCTTCAGTCGGGCCGGTAATCCTGACATATCCGGAGCCATCCTCTTTCTTCGGGATATCCGTTGTCTTGGTAATTACCGCGCCGAAGAAGCGGGCGGAGGGATAGGTGTAGTCGTACACCAGATTCTCCGCGCTCAACGGCTCTTCCCAGCTATACGGCCAGCCGCCGATGAAATCATCTTCGGTTGTTCCGCTGTTGTTGAGATCCTTTTCCGCTAGGGCTTGCCACGCAGAGTTCTGGTCCTGATGCGGCTGCTGCCGATACCAGCCGGCTCCCCAGTCGTGCCCCGAATCAACGATCAGTCGTTGCGCAGAGGCGGACAGGGCCAAAAACATTACACCGGTCAAAACCACCGCAGTTATCATCGTCGAGCAACGCATACGTACTCCCTTTATCGTTAATGAACACATGGACAGACCAATCACTATAGGGTACGGAAACCATCGGGTCATTGCCGAGAGACGAAAAAGGCTATAGCTTTTGCGACACCCCCCGACGGGAATAGCATTGTACCGTGCGGGTAGATATTTTAGCTTTAGCCACTGTGGTGGCGGGTAGCAGCGGCCCGCATGGTGTGTGACAGGAGAATCTTCGCATATGAAGATAAAGCATATTCTCGTTTTTCAGCCTTGGATCCATCACCTGTCTCACGAGATTCTCTATGGCGTGCTAGACTACTTCTCGGAGACCGGCTCACATCGCGTGGAAGTGATGCCGATCATGTGGGAGGAGCGTTCGGGCCTGTCAGGCGCGCAGCAGTGGGAGTGTCACGGCCTCATCGCCCCGTTGATCAGCGACGCGCTCTACCGCCGTGTAGCGGCGCTCAAATGGCGATGCATCAACACGCACAGCGGCATGACACGCAAAGGCGTCCCGTGTGTGGATATTGATCATTATGCCACAGGGTGCATGGCGGCGGAACACCTGCTGGGCCAAGGCTACGAGTCCTTCGCGTACATCGGCCTGGGCGGTATGCGGGCGCTCGAACTGCGCGGCCAAGGCTTTCTCGATACGATCCGCGCCGAAACCAAAACCGTCTCTGCGTATAGCCTGCCGGATGTGCTGGACATCCCTGAGCGCAACCGGAAGCAGTGGACCACACGTCTCCAAAAGCTGCCGAAACCGTGCGGGGTGTATTGCAGCGACGACCAGACGGCTCGCTCCGTCACCTCGTTTGCGCGCTCCATCGGCATTCATGTGCCGGATGAGCTGGCCATGGTCGGCACGCAGAACGATGAGGGATTATGCCGCGGCATGAGCCCGCCGCTGAGCAGCGTGCACTTGCCTTACCGCAAGGTGGGCTACGAGTCCGGTCGCTTGCTGGACGAATGGATCAAGACGCGCAAACGGCCCGCATCCCCGCCGCCGCTGCCGCCATCGCATATCGAGGTCCGTGCCTCCTCACAAGCATTAGCCGTGGAGGACGAGAATCTCCGGCGCGCCATTCGCTATCTGCGCGCGCATTACATGGATAAGGTTTCCATGCCTGACGTGGCGCGCCAATCCGGACTCTCCCTTCGCAATCTGCAGCGACGCTTCCAGCAACATTTAGGGCATACGCCGCAAACCGAGTTGCGCCGCATCCGCATGCAGCGCGCGAAGGAATTGCTGCGGGATACCGGCGTCAAGCTGGAGGATATTGCGGATCAGACAGGCTTTCCTAATGCCAACTACCTTTGCGAACAATTTCGCCGCCTCACTGGGGTCTCCCCCGGCACCTATCGCAGCCAGAACCGGCGCCTTGGATGACGACGCGTCCACGCAGAACCATCTGCCCCGGACCAAGCACATTCCTATCCTTGGCCTGCATGGGCAAGAATGCCCATGTTCCAAGCTCCCCCGGAGCAAGGACATTCCTGTCCTTGGTCTTCATGGGCAGGAATGCCCATGTTCCCAGCCCCCCGGACCAAGGACATTCCTATCCTTGGCCTGCATGGGCAAGAATGCCCATGTTCCAAGCTCCCCCGGACCAAGGACATTCCTGTCCTTGGCTTGCATGGGCAGGAATGCCCATGTTCCAAGCTCCCCCGGACCAAGGACATTTCTGTCCTTGGCGTGCATGAGCAGGAATGCTCATGTTTCGAAGATCCCTGATCAGGACAAGCGAGCGTCGGCTGCAGCCCAGATAAATTCGTCAATCCAGGCACTTAAACGAATATCCTCGGCCGCTTGCCCGGCATGCTCATGATGGCCGGCGCTATAGATAAACTGATGACCATATCTACTCATGGGGTTGCTCACCGCAAACTGGCTGGGAGGCGGAACGGCCGGGTCAAACAAGGCGGGCGCGGTGAGGTTGGGCATCGTGATGCGCCGCGCAGCCGTGCCCGCATCGTAGTAGGCCAAGACCTCCTCGACCTCCGGATGCTCCAGCGCATACAGACGCACGGGCTCTCCGCTGCCAACGGATTGCAGTTTCAGGCGCAGGGATTGATGACCGAACGTAGGCACAAACAGCACGCATTTCTTGAATCGATCATCATAGGGCAGCGCCAGGGCACCCAGTCCGCCTCCAAAACTGCCGCCGAAATAGTACAGGGGCACTTCCTTTTCGAGGAAGGCATGAAGGGCGCGGGCCGACGACCAGATGGCGCTCACGCACGCCCGGATAATGTACGTCTCACGCTGATCGATGCCATGCAACACGTGTTGGTAGCACTCGTTGGGGATATCGGGATGCGCCGAAAGATGAAAACCAGGCGCGCAATAATGCAGGATGGCGGCATGATGATTCGGTACGTCGGGTGCCTCGCGTCCGCCATAGCCATGACCGCATACCGCGCCGAGCTGCACATTGCCGTCATCGGGAACTTCCAGCCACGCCCCGACCCGTATGCCGCCCAACGTCGTGTAGCGCACCAGATACATTCTCCAACCGGCCCGAAGCGGATTGATTTCCTCCAACTCAAGGCCAAGGGACAACGATTCATTCTCCGACCATGTGTCGCGCCAAAACGCATCGAAATCCGACGGCCCTTCCGGCGGCATGATCGCCTTTAACGCGGGTATATCATATCCGTAAGAGGGATCGAACGGGTGGTCATGCGCGAAGACCGGCATCTTGGTGGGGCGTCCGCAATCAGATAGGTGCATTTGTTCAGTTGTCATTCTTTTGTCGCTCTGTACTTCTTCTTTTATGCACGGACAAGAATGTCCGTGTTCCCAGCTTTCCGGACCAAGGACATTCCTGTCCTTGGTCTGCACGGGCAGCAATGCCCGTGTTCGGAAGTCCGCTCTGAACCGAGGACATTCGAGCCACCCGTTTAAGAAATCATAATTCTACGATGCGCCCTTAACAAGGTCGATTGATCCGGCTTTTACACTCTTTTTCGATAGGAGCTCCACTCTTCCTGCATACCGCCAGCAAAAGAAATAACACGCCGAGGCAACAGCCTCGGCCATAAACCGAATCGATTCCTCCCCTTTGGATTAACAATGCTTCCACGCAATAGCATGGAAACATTCTTACATTTTAGTATTGCACACTTAAATTACATGTATTTTAATTTCGACATGCCTAATATTAAAAGATTACTGCCCCTGCCTGACGAAACGTTCTTTCTCTGGGGTCCGCGCCAATCGGGAAAGACGACGCTGTTGAAAGAGCGGTTTCCTGATGCCTACCGGATCGATCTGTTGCGGACCGATGTCCGTATGCGATTCGAACGCGATCCGGCACGGCTACGCGACGAGGTCCGGGCACAACCGGCTGACTGCCGGGTTGTGATTGACGAAATCCAAAAGGTCCCGGCCTTGTTGGATGAAGTCCACTATCTTCTTCAGGAGGATAAACGCGTCTTCGCGCTGTGCGGCTCAAGCGCCCGCAAGATCAGAAGGTCCCATGCAAATCTGCTCGGAGGCCGGGCCCTCAAGCGCGAACTCCTCGGCTTATCCGCGAAGGAAATCGGCGACTCCTTCTCGCTTATCCGCATGCTCAACCATGGCGCGCTGCCCCCGCACTACTTAAACGATGACCCGCGCGATGCGATATCAGCTTATGTCGATCTGTATTTAAAGGAGGAGATTCTTGATGAAGGGCTAACCCGCAATCTCCCCGTGTTTTCCGCCTTTCTTCGCGCCGCCGCGATTGGCGACACCGAAGTAACAAATTTCAGCGACATCGCCCGCGAGTGCGGCGTCGCCTCTTCCACGGTCAGAGGATATTACGAAGTACTCGAAGACACCTTGATCGGCGCCTTTCTCCCTGCGTTCACGCGGAGGGCCAAGCGCCGGGTACAACGAGCCCCGAAATTCTACTTCCGCGATGTCGCGGTGGTGAATCACCTCGTGCGCCGGGACCGAGTCGAAGAAGGCACCGAAACCTTTGGCAAGGCTTTTGAGAACTGGGTGTTTCATGAACTCTCCGTTCATCAACGCCATGCACGCTACCCCTATGACCTGTCCTACTGGCGACTCTCCAGTGGCATCGGGGTGGACTTCGTGATCGGCGATGCGGAATATGCGCTCGAAGTCAAAGGGCGACGCCACATTCATGCCCGCGATACCCGTCATTTGCTGCAATTCAGGAACGAACACCCCGAGGTTCAACAACTGGTCATGGTCTGCCTTGAACCTGCG
>SLAD01000024.1 GCA_007126995.1 Kiritimatiellia bacterium
GATCGGCTTGCCCGAAAATCAGGGCATCCTGCATGCCTTGCAGTTGCTCGACCAAGTCGGCGCTGGCCTGTGATCGCGCCTCTACCGACTCGTCGCCCCACTGCCGGGCGTGTCGCGCGATCCCGATCGGGACCACCACTCCATTGAGCAGCAAGCCGAGCAGCGTCGCCAACGCCAGCAGATAGGAAAAATGACTGAGGGCGAAAACCGTGACTGCGGCGACGATCACCGCCGTGGCGACCGGCACAATCACGCGTAAGTAGAGATGCTGCAACACATCGATATCCGACACCATGCGTCCCAGCAGATCGCCTGAACGCGTGCGCAGCAGTAAGCGGGGCAGGCGCGGCTCCAGGACTCGATACAACCGTACCCGCAACGTGGCGAGCCAGCGAAAGGTGAGGTCATGCGACAACATGCGCTCCACGTAGCGACAAGTCGCCCGCGAGAGCGCGAAGAAGCGCACCGCCACGATCACCAGCATCAGGTCCAGAATAGGCGGCCGCAGGGCGGCCCAGGAAATCAGATAGGCCGAGCTGGAGAGCAAACCCACGCCGGCCAAAACGGTGGCGCTGGCGACCACCACGGAAAGCAGTGTCTGTCCCTTATGGGCTCGTAACCAAGCCGCGATCATGCCGCACCTCCAATCAAGCGCGCATAACGGCCTTGCTCACGGCTCAGCTCGGCATGGCTGCCCTCCTCCACCAGTCGCCCCTGATCCAACAGTAGAATATGATGCGCGCGGTACACTGTGCGCAGGCGATGCGCGATGACGAGCGTCAAGCGTCCCCGCGCCAGTCGCTCAAAGGCGCGGGCCATCGATTCCTCCGTGTCGGGATCAAGATTCGCTGTCGGCTCATCCAGCAACAGCACGGGGGCGTCCTTGAGGAAGGCACGGGCCAAGGCGATCCGTTGGCGCTCACCCCCGCTCAGCCGCCAGGCCTGCTCGCCCACGACTGTGTCGTAGCCGTTGGGCAAGCGCCGGATAAAAGCGTGGGCCGAGGCGGCGGTTGCGGCCGCGATCACCTCTTCGTCGGAGGCTTCCGGGCGCGCGAGGGCAATATTATCACGCATCGTCCCGGCGAAAAGGGTCGCCCGTTGCGGCACAATCGCAATCAGACGGCGCCAGGCTTGCCGATCGATCTCAGCCAAGGGCACATCGCCCAGCGAAATGCGGCCGGCACTGGGATCGAGTTGGCCCGCCAGCAATTGGAACAGGGTGCTTTTGCCGGCCCCGCTCGGCCCGACCAACGCGGTGATTTCGCCCGCATGTAGCCAAGCGTTGATGTCGCACAGCGCCGGCTGATCGCGATTGGGATAGGTGAATGAGAGGCCTTCGATTCGGATATCGAACGGGGCGGGCGGCGGCTTGGCGGGTCGTCCTGCCGGAGTCCGCAACGTGGGTTGATCGAGCAGTGCAAGATAGCGCTCGGCAGCGGTACGCCCCTCCATGGCGGCGTGGTGTTCGGCACCCAACTGACGGAACGGCAGATAGAATTCCGGCGCCAGCAGCAAGACGAACAGGCCGGGCTGGAACAAGATGTGTCCCTCTACCAGGCGCACGCCGATTTGCACCGCCACGATAGCCGTGCTGAGCGAGGCGGCCAGCTCCAACACCAAGGCCGACAGGAAAGCCACCTTCAGCACCGACATGGTGGTGAGCCGATAACGGCGACTGGCGCGCTCGATTTCCTTTTCCTGATGCCGACTGCGACCGAACAGCTTCAGGGTGGTCATGCCTTGCACCGTATCGAGAAAATGGGCGCTCATCCGGCTCAGGGCCAGCCATTGCTTGTCCGTTCGCTTCTGCGCCATGCTACCGATCAACCACATGAAGAGCGGGATCAGCGGCGCCGTCGCCAACAAGATCAGACCGCTCATCACATCGACCGACAAAACGCAGATCGCAATGATCAGAGGAATAACGGCAACATTGATCAGGCGCGGGAGATAGCGGCTGAAGACCAGCTCGATCTTGTCCAACCCGTCAAAGTAGGTGGCGGCTAATTCACCCGTACGTTCCTGCTGGATCAGGGCCGGCCCCACACGCGTCCAGTGATCGAAGAGCTGTTGACGTAGACGCATTTTGATGCGGATCGCCCGCGAAGCACTGCTGCTGTGATGTACCTGTACCGCAATCGCGCGCGCAATAATCAATGCGCCCAACGTCCACAATGGGCCGGTCAGTGCGCCTAAACCGACCCCCTGCATGAAAGCGGCATCGATAATCACGCTGAGCGTAAACATCTGCGCGATGATCAGGCCGGTCAGCACCAGACTCATGCAGACTTGCACAACCAACAGGGCATTGGTGCCATTGGCCATTTCGACTAGACGACGGGAAATCATGCCACGAGCATACGGAGGGCGCGATCAGGTGCAAGCGTAGAGAATCTAGCCCCGCACGGGTGCGGGGCTCGTTCGTCGTTCTTCGTTCTTGGTTCTTCCTGGATCACGCATCTCGATAAGCGAGGACGTGTAGGAGCTGGGGCAGCTCGGTAATGACCAGGTCAGGTTGCAGCCCGCAGACTTGTTCGTCGGATTCCCGCAGACGCAGGGAGCGCGCGTCGCCTGCGAACAACGCGGTGCGACACCCCAGCTCGGTGGCGGGCCAAATGTCGTTGCGCAAATCGTTGCCGACGAACAGCACCTGATCTGGCGCGATTCCTTGCCGCCCGAGCCGATCCAGCGCTTGCATGAACAAGCTGCGAGATGGTTTCGCCACACCCTCGATCCAGGACCACGCGCAAAGGGATTCCGATATCCCCCATTCCATCAACGTACGCCCCGTCAATGCCGGAAAGAGATGCGGTGTGAAAAACTGGGCGTTGGACACCACCCCCATAATCAATCCACGCTCTTTAAAGCCCTGCAACACCTCTGCGAGGCCTGGCATGGGCCACACCGGATTTACACGGAATTCGTATGCTAGCGCCAATTTGGTCAGGGCAGATTCGGAGAGTTTTTCGGCATGGTGCTGCATCAACACTTCGCGCCAGATTTGCAGGATATCGACTTCGGGATACTCGATGCCCTGCTCCCGGGCACGCGCATGCGATTGCCTGATGGCCGTCTCCAGTTCCTCGGCACCGATGCCCTGCGGTCGCTTGATGCCGGCCTCATCCATCGCCGCGTGCAGGGCTTCGTCCCGGTTGACGGCCGATGCCGTACCCACATCGCCGGACCCGGAAATGAAGAGTGTACCGTAGACATCCCAGAGTATCGCTCGAATACCTTTTAACGGCTCAAGCCGCGGCGCCATCATCGTGGGCTGCGGATCCATCGGCTGGCTTTTCCGGTTAATCGCGGTGGCTATGGTATCTGTCATTTCACACCTCTCCCGCACCCTTACCATGGGGACCGGGAAAATCCCAGCATTACTCTGCTGCGTTTTCGAATAGCC
>SLAD01000123.1 GCA_007126995.1 Kiritimatiellia bacterium
CCCTCCGGGCCCCCGTCTTCCTCATCGGGCGTCGACCGGAAGATCGTGACGATGATCAGCACGAAGATGACCGTGCCGACGAACAGGGTCTTGCGCGGATGGAATACGCGTGGGGAAACGACGACCGCCATGGCATCAGCCGAATTCGTCGTACGCGATCATTTCCTGCTCCACGCCCAAATCATACAGCATCTTGTTGACCGCCGCGATCATCGGGGGCGGCCCGCAGAGGTAATACTCGATCTCTGTCGGGTCCTCGTGTTGACGCAGGTATTCGTCTACCACGGTATGAATGAAGCCGGTCGGCCCATCCCAGTTGTCTTCCGGCAACGGCTCACTCAGCGCCACATTGAAGTTGAAATTGGGGAATTCCTTCTCGATCTGATCGAAATCCTCCATGTAGAACAGTTCGCGCTTGGAGCGACCGCCATACCAGAAACTGACTTTGCGATCCGTGCGCTTGGTTTGGAAGAGATCGAAAATGTGACTACGCATAGGCGCCATGCCGGCGCCACCACCGATGTAGACCATCTCCCGCTTGGTGTCCTTGGCGTAAAACTCACCAAACGGCCCGCTGATCCAGACTTTGTCACCCGGCTTCAAGTTGAAGATGTAGGAGGAAGCGATCCCGGGCGGCACATCCGGCATGTTGGGCGGCGGCGTCGCGATACGGACATTCAACATCACCATATTGCCTTCGGCCGGATGATTGGCCATCGAGTAGGCGCGGAAACAAGGCTCGGTGTTTTCCACCTTGTAGTCCCACAGCTTGTAGGTATCCCAGGCATCACGGTATTCCTCTTCCACTTCGAAGTCCTTGAAGTTCACCGAATACTTGGGGATGTCGATCTGGATGTAGCCGCCCGCTTGGAAGTCGAGATTGACGCCTTTGGGCAAGTCGACGATCAATTCTTTGATGAACGTGGCGACGTTATGGTTCGAGCGCACGGTGCCCTCGAACTTCTTAATCTCGAGCACCTCATCCGGCACGCGGATCTTCATGTCCTTCTTCACCTTCACCTGACAGGCGAGGCGCATCCCCTCGCGGGCTTCCTGCTTGTTGATGTGGCCGGTTTCCGTCGGCAAGATACTACCGCCACCTTCGTCGATGTGGCATTTGCACATGGCGCAGGTGCCGCCGCCGCCGCAGGCGGAAGGCAGATAGACTTTGTCGTTCGACAAAATGTTCAGCAGCGTGGTGCCTGGAGAAACATTGATGACTTTTTGGCCGCCATTAATGTCCACGGTCACTTCACCGGCCGGAGCCAACTTCTTCGAGGCCATCACCAAGCCGACAATCAGGAACATGATGATGCCCGTAAAGATGGCCGCGCTACTGACTACATAAACAAGCATTTCCATAACCGTTCTCCGTTCGAAAAATTAGAGGTCAATACCGGCGAAACACATAAACGCCATCGACATCAAGCCGGTCAAAATCATCGTCATGCCCAAGCCCTGCAAACCGGCGGGGATTTGCGAATACCGAATCTTCTTGCGGACGGCCGACAGGCTCACAATCGCCAAAGCAAAGCCGAAACCGGAGCTGAAACCGTACACGGCTGATTCGGACAAGGTGTAGTTGCGCTCAACCATGAACAGGGAACCGCCCAAGATGGCGCAGTTGACGGTGATCAAGGGCAGGAAGATACCCAGCGACGTGTAAAGACGCGGAAAATACTTATCGAGCACCATTTCCACCAATTGCACGGTGGAAGCGATCACCGCGATGAAGCAGATCAAGTTCAGGAACGACAAGTCTAGGGCGGCCAACGCCGCCACGCCGGTCCACGCCAAGGCCCCTTCCCGCAAGAAGTAGTTCTCGATCACCCAATTGAAGGGGACCGTGAGGGTGAGCACGCAGATGACCGCCATGCCCAAACCGAAGGAGGTTTCGACTTTCTTGGAACAGGCCAAAAAGGAACACATCCCCAGAAAGTACGCGAGGACGATGTTGTTAATGAAGATCGTTTCAACCGCTAGACTAATGTAATGCATGATCGTTCCTCGCCCTTAGTCGTCTTTGAAATTGTTGGTTACGGTGCGCTGCACCCAAATGATGATGCCGAGAATCAGGAAGGCGCCCGGCGCCAGCACCGCCAATCCGTTCCCCATGTAGGCTTCCGGCAACACGCGCATGCCGTACCAGGTACCCGCGCCCAGAATCTCGCGACCCGAAGCCACGAGCAAAAGGATGACGCTATAGCCGAGCGCGTTGCCCAGGCCGTCCAGCAATGATTTGCCGGGCGGGTTCTGGATCGCGAATGCCTCGGCGCGCCCCATCACAATACAGTTGGTGATAATCAAGCCGACGAAGATGCTCAATTGGCGGCTCAACTCAAAAAGGAAGGCGCGTAAGACCTGATCCACGATCACCACGAGCGAGGCGATCACCGACACCTCCACAATCATGCGAATCCGGCTGGGAATGTGATTGCGCAGCAGCGAGATAATCAGATTGGAGCTGGTGATCACCGCCGTCAATGCGCAGGCCATCACAAAGGCCGTCTCCATTTGCACAGTTACCGCCAGCGCCGAACAGATGCCCAACACCTGGATGGTGATGGGATTGTTGTCCGATAGCGGATCAGTAATGATTTTCTTTGTTGCCGCCATTCGTTACCCCCAGTGGATTATACTCATAAACGATGATGATTGGGTTTCAAGTGATTTTCGTAAGAAATCAAGTTCCACGGATTTGCTCAAAGAACGCATTATATCGTCGAAAATCTTCAGAGATGAAGCGCGCTACACCGACTCCGGTGACGGTGGCGCCACTAATCCCGTCCACCGCATGCTCGTTACCCTCGGGATAACGCGACTCAACGCCGCCTTGAACCACGCGGAAATCAACGGGTTCGCCATCCGCAAACAGCTTCTTGCCTTCGAACTGCTCGGTGAACCAGGCACGCTCCACTTCGCCGCCCAGTCCCGGCGTTTCGCCGTGGCGGAAGAAGGTAATGCCGGCGATGGTTGCGAGATCACGCTCCAAAGCGAGAAAGCCGTAGATAGTGGACCATAGCCCCTGACCGGAGGTCGGGAAGGCATAGCGCTTCACCTCACCGTCCTCCTCCCAGAGATAGAGCGGGAGTTGACGCTGCGCACGAATTTCGGCGGGATCCGGTTCGGCATCCTCCATCGGATTGCCAGACGCATCGAGAATGATCTCGCGGATATTGGACGCAAAAATCGCGTCGACTTCTTCGCCTGAGATGCGACGCCCGCGCTCATCGCGTGTGTCCACGCCGAACGCGATTAGCACGTTCATCTTCCGGTCCAGCTCGACTTCACGCTCCTGACGATCACGCAAACCCGCGGCGATCGCCGAAAGCAGGATGCTGCAGGTGAGACAAATCGTTAATGCAAATGTTACGAGTTGGCGATCAGCTTGTTGCATAG
>SLAD01000410.1 GCA_007126995.1 Kiritimatiellia bacterium
CGAAGACTGACTGCAGGTCGTCATTGCCGGAGACCATCTGGATCTTGCCCTCGATGGTCACTCCGGTAACCCCACCCAGACTCAAGGACGACTCACTGGAAATCTTGAATTCTGCGATCGCAGCCGTGCAGGCCGTGAGCTTTACTACGGTCACCTCCGTACCGGCCGCTACCGACCAACCGCCATTCTCGCGGGCGATGGTCAGGGAGCCACCCGCGCCCAGGTTTTCCACCGCGATCGAGAACTCGCCCTCCAACTGACCGTTCGCCGAATTGACTGACATCTTGGCAGCCAGCTTGAGTTCGCCGCGATTTCTGCCCAAGGGTATGACGATGTCCGGAGAGTTATACCTCGCCATGGCCAGCTCAGCCAAGCTGGCCACGATCAGGATGCCGGTGACCGCTGTCTCAACGGCTTCAATCGAGGTCGAGAGCTTGCAAACCTTCTTGGCTTTTGAGACAAAACCGGCCTGGCGCAAGCCGGACTGGATCATGTTCGTCAGCGACAGCTCCGGCAAAGAAAACAAGCCCAAGGGATCGACATGGTTGACCGGGTCGGCATCACCGAACTGGTAAGGGTGCAGCGAGAACGGCCGGTCCTGGAAGCCGGGGAAGGGATCGCGCGACAGGAAGGTGCCGCTGCAGCTGTCGTAGGAACGCGCGCGCAGATCGTAGCTACGAGCCGACGATTCCCAGCGCTCGGCGTTGAAACGGTAGGGGTTGGGTGTGGCACCGCTGCTGCTCAGCACATCACCGAACGGCAGATAGGTGTAGCGGTCGGTGACCTGACCGGCCGCGTTGCTGAGCAGGTGCACGCTGCCGCGATGGTCGTGGCCGTAGTGGTGGACCTGGCCGGCGCGGTGCTGGCTCAGGACCTTGTGGCCATAGTCCCAGCGCGCCTGAACCTGAGCCTGATCATCGAACTCGGCCACCACCTGGCTAAAGCGAGTCACGCTCTGCGGGTCGATCAGCATGCCAGTGCGCTGGCCGTCGACCGTGCGCCCGACACGCCGGTTGTCGACGTCGTAGTCGAACTGGGCCATGCCATCCGGGCTCACCGCGCCGACCAGGCGGCCGAAGGCATCCCACTGGTAGCTGACCGCCTCGCCCTTGACCACGGCCGACGTGCGATTGCCGCGCGCGTCGTAGCTGAAGCTGTCGCCGCCGGCGCTGAGCAGTTCGTGGTTGGGGCCGTAGCTGTAAAGCGTTTCAACCCCGTCGAGGAGCTGGCGCAGGCGATTGCCGACCGGGTCGTAGTCGAAGCTCAAGTCGAACGCATCCGGACCCGTGCGCCCGGCCTCGACCAGACGACCGATGGGGTCGTAGATGTAGCTCTCAACCGAGCCGTCGCTGGTGGTCAGCGACAGGCGCTTGCCGCGCGGCGAGTAGCTCGAGATGAAGGACTCGAGCAAGCTATTGTCCGGGCCGCGAAGAGCGACATTCAGCGGGCGACCGCGCTGGTCATAATCGGCCTGACGAGTCACCCCGTTCGGCAGGGTCTTCTCGCGCAACTGCCCGGCCAGGTCGTAGGCGTAGCTGGTGGTACCGGCTGCGGTCATCACCGATGCCAAACGGCCCAGTGCATCCCAGGTATAGCTGGTGGTCTGGCCGTCGACGGTCAGGCTGACGATGCGGCCGTTGGCGTCGAACTGGTAGTCGATGCCCAGACCGTCGCTTTCGACAAAGCCGGTCATCCGGCCCTCGCCGTCGTAGCTGAAGCTGGTCAGGCCGCGACTGTCGCTGACCTGGGCGCGACGCCCGGCGGCGGTGTAGCTGATGGCCTCGATCAGGCCCGGCGCGGATCGGCTCAGCATCCGCCCCATGGCATCAAACTCGAACTCCAGCACGGTGGCATCGAAGTCGATAATGCGGATCGCGCGGCCGGCTGCATCGTACTCGGTCTCGCGCGAGCTGCCATCGGGCATGATGGTGCGGATCGGACGGCCGGCGCCGTCGTACTCGAAGGCAGTGACCCGGACCAGGGCATCGATGCGGGTACGCAGCTGACCGAAGCTGTCGTAGACAAAACGCGTCTCCGGTCGCGGCTGGCCCGGCGCCGGCGCCGGCTGCAGCACCCGGATCAGGCGACCGGCAGCGTCGTACTCGAACAGGCTGCTGTGCCCTTCCTCGTCGGTCACCGACCGATGCCGGCCCGCGGCGTCGAACTGGTGCAGGCGCTCGCTACCGTCCGGATGGATGACCTGGCTCAAGTGACCGGCCTCGTCGTAGACATACTCGGTTCTACGACCCAGCGGGTCGACCATGGCGGTGCGCTGGCCCAGCGCATTGTATTCGAACAGCACCTCGGGCCGCTGCAGGCTGCCGGAGATGGCGTCGAACACCTCCGGCAGTCGTGTGCGGATGTGGCGACCAGCCGCGTCGTAGTCATGATCAGTGCGATGACCCAGGGCGTCGATCTCGGCGATCAGGCGCCCACCGGGGCTCAAGATACGGCGCAGGGTCAAAGCCCCGTCCAGACGCTCGGCCACGGGCCGGCCCAGTTCATCGTACTCGGTATCGCGGATCACGCCGTCCGGATCAATATGGCGGGTCAGGCGCCCGGCATGGTCATACTCGAACTGCTCGATGCCGCCGTCCGGCAGACGCCGTTCGACCATCAGGCCGAGCCCGTCGTAATCCATCTCGGTGCGCTGGTCCAGCGGGTTAATGATCGCCGTGGTCTGTCCGTTGGCGTCGTACTCGAAGTGCGTGATCTCTCCCAGCGGATTGGTGACCTTGAGGATCCGGCCCAGAGCGTCGTAGCTGATGCTGGTGACGCGCGCAGCGCCCTCACCGGCCAGCGGAACTTCGGTCTGGGTGATGACCCGACCGTTGGTGTCGCGGAGAAATTCGGTGCGCGACAGCACCAGGCCCTGCGGATCGACCATCTCGCGCGCAGTCACCTGGCCGGCGGCGTTGTAGCTCAAGCGCGTCCGTTCGCCACGCGGGTTGGCCACTGCCGTGACGCGGCCGCTATTGTCATAGGCCATGCCGATGTTCACCCCACCCGGCCCCGGGCTTGAGACCACGTTGCCACGGGTGTCGTACTGATAGTCACGATCGCGACCCAGCGCGTCAGTGAAGCGGGTTACCCGACCGCGGTCATCGAAGCCCTGCTCCTCGACCAGATTCAGCCCGCCCGGGTCGATCACACGGCGGCTCCACTCGCGCTCGTCGTTCCACTCGGCTTCCTCGACCACGCCGTCGGCATCGACCGTGCGGGTCGGGTTGCCGAAATCGTCGTATTCCCAGGTCTGTTCGGAGAACACGGGGACGCCGTCGATGGTCACCAGCTGGCCCTGCACCTCGATATTGCCGCGCGCGTCATAGGCCACGGTGCGCACGGAGCCGTCAGGGAAGATCGTGGTCTTCAGGCGCGCTTCATCGTCATAGC
>SLAD01000096.1 GCA_007126995.1 Kiritimatiellia bacterium
CGTATCCCGTATCCCGTATCCCGTATCCCGTATCCCGTATCCCGTATCCCGTATCCCGAAATCGACACCAGAATGATCTTGTGTATCCAAAATCAATCCCGTGAAATGTCAATCAGGACTCATGCTTATTAGCTCGCCACGATTAATTCACCTGAATCTTGCGGCTGCATCACCCCCGATGCGCCGTTTGGTAAAGGCGCTGACAGGGGCGACGAGGGGTAGGGCGAACCGTCCCGGTGAGCCGCATTTCGAGACCGTCTCATCGACTATGCGCTCCGGCTGGATATATGCGTCCGCTATGATCGGCTTGTTCGCTTTCCAGCTCGTCTCCGCAACGATTCCTGAGCTGGACCAACCGCTGGGGGTGACCTTTGGTCGTGGCGAAACCACCTTCCGCGTGTGGGCACCCAACGCTGAATCCGTGGCCGTGATCGGCGAGTTCAATAATTGGCGTCCCAGTGCGGCGCACCGCTTGATGCTGGATCGCAATACCGGAATCTGGAGCGGAACGATTCGCCGTAGTCGCATGCGCGGCGCGTATCAGTTCTTGATTAATGACAACCTGCGTCGCCGCGATCCGTATGGCCGGGCCGTCACCCCTGACGGACAGCATTCGGTTTTCTATGATCCCGGCGAGTATCGTTGGCGCAACATTCCGCCGCCACGCTACGAGCTGGAGGAACTCGTTATCTATGAGTTGCACATCGGCTCATTCTACCACCCGCAACCGAACAACCGACGGCCAGCCACCTTTGATGACGCCATTCGCCGGCTCGATCACTTAGTTGACTTGGGCGTGAACACAATCTGTCTGTTGCCGGTGAATACCTTTAACGGTCTCTTCAGCTGGGGCTACAATCCCAGTGATTTGTTCGCGGTCGAGGACGCGTACGGCGGCCCGGACGGGCTGAAGCGTTTTGTGGAAGCGTGCCACGAGCGCGGTTTGGCGGTGCATCTGGATCTTGTTCACAATCATTACGGGCCCGAAAACCTGGACCTCATCCAGTTCGACGGCACGGGCAATCCCCGCAACGGCGGCATCTACTTCTATGACGGGGACGGCATCGGTATGACGCCGTGGGGGCCACGCGTGCGGTTCGACCAGCCAATGGTGCGGCGTTTCATCCTGGACAGTGTATTGATGTGGATGGACGAGTATCGGATTGACGGCTTTCGCTGGGATTCAACCATCAATATCCGCGCATACAATAATGGGTCCAGTCCCATACCCGAGGGAGCGCGCATGCTGGAGGATATCAATCGCGTCATCAAGGAGCGCTATCCCGGTGTCTGGAGCATCGCCGAGGACTCGATTGATACCGGCAATTTTCACGGCTCCTGGTACTACGACTTTCATCACATGGTCATGCCCGCGCTGGAAGCGCGGCGGGATGCCGATCGCGATATCCGGCGAGTCGCCGCCGCGCTTGCCCGGGTGCCGCGCACCATGTGGCGCGTCGTCTATGTCGATAACCATGACGAGGCCGGCAAGCTCAACGATCAGATCCGCATCGCGTCGGACATTGATCCCGACGATCCGGGCAGCGATTATGCCCGTCGGCTGAGCGGCTTGGGGGCCGTACTCACGTTCACGGCGCCGGGCATTCCGCTCCTCTTCATGGGCAATGAGTTTCAAGAATACGATACGTGGCATGACGATGTGCCACTCGACTGGAGCAAGGTGCGGCGACACGAAGGCACGCTTAATTTGCATCGCGATTTGATCGCCTTGCGCCGCAACAAAGAGGGGCACAGCGTCGGCCTGCGGGGTTTGGGTCTGCGAACGCCCATCGCCGACAACCAGCGCAAGCACCTCGTCTATTGGCGCGCACACGACAGTGATCCCGACGATCAAACCGTCATCGCCATCAATTTCACCGGTGAACCCGCCGATGTGGTTATCCCGTTTCCGTCCGTCGGGCCGTGGCAGATGCGGCTCAACAGCGACTGGACCGACTACGGCGGTGAAACCGACCGGGGCAGTCCCGAGCCGTTCACGCTGGCCACCGGGGCGCGGGCGCAGACCCGCATGGCATCCTACAGTGCCCGCATTTACACGCTGGCCAATCGACCTGGCGAGCAGCCGCGGGTCGGGGAGCGGCCGGCCGCGGCTCCGCGGCCTACGCCGACGCCGACACCGCCCGAGGAGCCGGAACGTTTCTTCAGCATTTGGCGCTCGGCGTATTTGACCGGCAGCTTCAACGAGTGGGATCCCACCGCTTGGCCTTTCGAACTGGTCGCCGATGAGCAATGGGAAGGCTATTTCTTCTTCGCCGAGGTCGAAAATCCGCGTTTCAAGGTCACCGTGAACGAGACGGATTCCATCTTTTGGGGGCGCCCGGCGGAGCGCTTTACCGTGTCGGATGCGATGACGCTGCAAGTGCGGCGGATGGCGCCGGAAATTGTCATCCGCGATACCTGGTCCGGACTCTACCGCATTCGGTTTAATGACACCACGCGCGAGCTCACGATTGAGCGGGTAGGGGACGAGCCTTTGCCGGAAGAGGAAGCCGAGCCGTTGCGCGATTGGACCGATGCCAATGGGAACACCGTTCGCGCGCGCCTGCGAGAGGCCAGCTTCGAAACGCCGGTGATCATTCTCGAGCGCGAAGATGGCTCCACCGTCCGCGTGCCCGTCCGCAGCCTCAGTCGCGAAGACCGCCTCTACGTGCGCGACTGGATTGACCGGGGGCAGTGAGACGTAGCCAAACTTTGTCGCAAGCTTCGTCGCGAGCTTGGTCGACAAAGTGTCCGACAAAGCTCGCGACAAAGATGAGATGCAAATGAGTCGCATCTCGTTCACTTATAGCGACCTGCCCGTTTATTTGTATCTTCCTGCGGAAGACCCGAAAAGATCGTCAGTAATTCCCTTAATGTCTGGCTAACGTTGGCTTTACAAATGCATTGCCAACGACTACCGTCTATAAAGGGATTAAGGCCGAAGATACGCTGTTTGAGTTAGATTGACTCAAACAGACAGGCCTCTCTTGTAATGATGATCAATACACGCGGGTGGCGGGGTTGGTGTTCAGGAGTCCAAGCTGACGTATTGGGCTACCAGCACCGGTGTATCGATTTTCACTGCGACACCATTCCTTCTCTTTGCCGTTCCATTTCGGTGCGTGCTCTCAACGTCCACTTTTCGGTATTCACGATAGTAGATCTCGCCTGCGCGAGTTTTGGCCTGCATAAATTGATGAAGTTTACAGCAGGGAGTAAGCCCCGGTGAGGTGATATGATTACCCCGAAGATGAATCACACTATTGCGCTGGGGTTAAGCCTCTTGACCCTCGTGTGCGCTATCGCCGCAGTCATCGTGGACCAGCGGAACCGAAACCTGCAGGGTGTTCTTCAGGAGCAGGTCGAGGCGGTACAGGCCGA
>SLAD01000029.1 GCA_007126995.1 Kiritimatiellia bacterium
ACAGAGTAAAATCGGTAAATCCTTTTTCGAGCAAACGGTGGGCGGCTCCTAATCCTGTAGGGCCGGCGCCAATGATTAGAATGTGTGAGGTTTCGTTATTATTCATGCGCGCGAATATAGAATGATCCAGCGGTTAGTCAAGACCAAGGAAAGGGTTGGAAGGCAGGCTGGTGTGCACGATGAAGGTGATGTGGGGTGAATATCCCGAAGGATGCCATTTTTTCCTTGTTGTTTCTGCCGCGTTGTTCCGAAATACGCGCACAGGTGTTTAGGATACATGATGTGTTTTAATGGGGAGCTGGAAAAAGGTGATGTTCCGTATTTACACGCTCTCGTGAGCGTGGCAAGGGAGCATATGGTCGGATGGTTGATAAGACGAGATGGAGTATAAGATGGCTGAGCAAGCCCTGATTTTTTTTCATATTCACAAAACCGGTGGGCAGACGTTGGAAGGGGTTATACGCCGCCAGTATCCCCGGAATACTGTGCGCGAAATCTGGTTGCAGCGTCCTGAGACGATCGAGGAATTTCTTTCGCTCCCGGATGAAGAGCGAGCCCGGTTCCGCGCTTTGATCGGGCATATACCCTTTGGGTTCCATCGTCATTTGCCTCAAGGGGCGCGCTATGTGACGCTGCTGCGGGATCCGGTGAAGCGCTTCCTGTCCGAGTACCGCCACTTATCTGATCTGCCCGAGGAGTGGGGTGTCTGGCGGCCACCTGAGGAATGTCTGGAGTCGGTGGATAGCTATCTAGACTATTTGATTTCGAATCATCTCTGTAACGCCCAAACGCGAATGATCGCTGGATTCGTTGAGCCCGCGGATCGTCCGCCATTGCCGCCGTGTCCGCCTGATGCGCTGGAGCGGGCGAAGCGTCACTTGGAAAACGATTTTGCCGTGGTCGGAGCCACCGAACGCTATGACGAATCACTTGCTCTGATCGGGCACGCCTTTGGCTGGACAAAGTCGCTGCATTACATGCGCAGGAATGTGCGGGAGAGGCAACCGTTCCGTAAACCTGTTTCAGAAGATACCCTTGAGCGCATTCGCGAAAGCCACGCCTTGGATATTGACCTTGTCGCGCATGGTGCCCGCTTACTGGATGCCCAGCTCACCCAAGTCGGCGACGCGCTGGATGAGTCCCTGCGCCGGTTACGGAGAGTGAACGCGAATCTGGAGCGATTGCTGGCGTTCGCTCATCATCCCGCCGTGCGCAGTATCCGATCTGTGCCTGGGTTGCGCCAGTTCTACAATCTGGCTGGAGTCCTTGTGCGTCGAGTGACTTGATATTGAGAGATGTTGGGGACGGACAATAGAGAGGAGTTGAATATATGCATTCGATAAGTACGGGGTGTCATGAGGCGCACGATGGAGGCGATGGTGTGAACGTGCCGCCGTTAGCCTTTATTCATATCCCCAAAGCCGGGGGAAGTACGCTGAAGGAGGTCATCTTTCGGCAGTATCCGCGCGGGACCGCCGTATGGATTTCGTTTCAGCGACCGGATATGGTCGAAGCCTTTCTGGCAAAGAGTGCGGATGAACGGGCCAACCTGCATTGTCTCATGGGCCATTTCCCTTATGGCTTTCATACAGAGCTTCCGGGAAAGCCGTTCTTATTCACCATGCTACGCGACCCCGTATCTAGATTCCTTTCGGAGTATCGATATATGCTTAGTTTTGATCGGTTAGGGGCTTGGCGACCGCCGGGCAACGCGATGGATACGCTTGAGGCGTTTCTCGAGTATCGGATCGAGACGAAAGCGATGGAGGTGCAGACCGCCATGATTAGCGGCTACTTTCCTGATGTCGGGGCGGTGCCTCCATTCGATCCACTTCCCGAAGACGCCTTGGAGGTCGCGAAGACGAATCTGCGCGACCATTTTGGTCTTGTTGGGCTGACCGAGCGATTCGATGAATCGATGCTACTGCTCAAGCAGCGGATGGGCTGGACGCGTGGTGTCCATTATGCGCGGCGCAATACGACCGGGAAAAAGAGCACTTCGCGGTCCTTGGATTCGGCGCTACTGGATCGGATTCGTGAACACACGAAGAATGAAGCAGCACTGGTGGCGTATGCCAACGAGTTGTTAGATGAGGCATTGGCCGGACAGGGGGCCTCCTTTGAGGAGGAGTTGGCTGCGCTGAAACGGCAGAACCACCGCATCCATCTGCTAACAGCCCCGTTTAAGGCAGTCTATGAGAGCCGGGTGTTTTCGTTGCCTGGATTGCGTCAGATCCGAAGGGGGATCGGAAAGATTGTGCGACGATTCTTCTAATGGCGAAATCAGGATTGTTTATCCTTAACGAACTCCACCATTCGATCAACGGAGCTGAAGTTGACGATCTTCATATCCTGATTGGTGATTCGGATGCCGAACTGTTTCTCCAGAAAGGCGATCAACTGCACGGCAAAGAGCGAGTTGACGAGTCCGCTTTGGAAAATGTTGTCGGCGTCCGTAAAGGTTACGTCATCGCCGAACATGTTTAGATTGCTATGCACGTATTCACGAATTTGTTCTCTCACAATTTACTCCAATCAACAGTTATATTCAGTGCGAGATGGTCGGGTGTGGGGGGAATTTCAGTCAGATCATTCTCCATGAGGATCATGTCGTCGGCATCGCGGTCGACTTCCTTGAAGCCGGCAAAGGCGTAGGTAATGAACATCGCCCGGTTCCTGTCGGTTTCCTTGAAATCCGCCAGTAGGCGTACGCCCTGTTCTTGGGCGGCCTTGCGCAGGCAGGTGAGGAAGACCGTGCCGACGCCCTTGGACATTACTCGGCATGAGAAAAGCAGGAGTTCGAGGTCCCAGGCATCGTCATCGACGCGGAGGACTGCCAGTCCTATTTTTCCGTAGCTCCCGTAGCGATCCGTCAGTTCGCAAACGATGATACGGTGCGTTCCGCGGCTCAGCATCGCGCGGAGCATCTCGACGGTATATCTACGTCCCGTCGCATTGAGCTGATTGGTACGATAGGTGAGCTCTTCAGCGCGCAGCAGGTCGTGCTCCGCAGCCTCGGAGATGTCAAAGATCATATTTAATTGGCGCAGAAATTCCTGAGAAGGTCCGGCAAAATTATCTTCATCGCGTTGGCGCTGTAGATCGGCATGGTACATGGCCCTTCGCCGCGCAGAATCCTCGGTAATATACTTGGGCAGGAGGCGGGGGTGTTCCGTCAATGTCAGGTAATCCGTACTATCCAGACACCAGATGTCAGGATGCTGAGAAGCCACTTCATCTCGTTCAAAGGGTTGGTCGTCGACAAAAAGTACGGCATCCATACCAATATTGAGGGACTCAACAATGCGCTTGATGGAAAAGGATTTCGCATCCCAGCCAATCGCGGGATAGAGGAAATAGTCCGCCAAGTCAAACTCCG